>CAZXHW010000137.1:0-12529 GCA_964639915.1 uncultured Heliomicrobium sp. | reverse complement strand
CACGCTCTCCTAACCGCCGAGCCTCATCCAGTTCTTTTTCCGCCACGGGAGCTTTGCCGTCGCCAGTCGTAGCCGCCGCACCAAGGGCTTGGCCTTCGCTAACAACGATCATTCGATTGCCGAGCATTGCGGCAACGATTGTCATCAAAGCGATTTCCTTCCCACTGGACGTTTCGCCACCTGTCACAAACGCTCCGCCGACTTTGTCACGCATCTGAAAAGCCGGAGGCAAAACGCCGCAATCCGTCGAAAATCGGTCAAAGAAACTTTTTACCTCGCCCGCCATATTCGACCAGTAGACCGGCGAACCGACAATCAGCGCATCAGCGGCTAACAACTCCGAACATTTCACGTCAGCCACCTTCTTGATTGTTACTTCCGCTTGCGGATATTTCTTCGCGCCTTCGGCAACGGCTTTGGCCATCGCTTCCGTGTGGCCTCCGGGTGAGTGGTAAACAATCAGGATTTTGATTTTCTCCGAAAGCTGATTTGCCTGGGCCGCCGCGAACTGAACGCATAGCATCAGTAGGACAATCATCAGCGAGTTCAATCTATGTTGGTTTTTCATTTCGATTGAACTCCTTTCAATTCCCATCGCTCGCCGAAAAAGCCAGCGGCCGCAATTTTTCCTGGAGCATAAGCCGAGGGTGGAACGCTCAAATCTACAATTGCCCAATCTGGCAGTTTAGGCGTTTGTTGCGCATTGGTCAGGTAATGCGCTTCGCGGAAAGTGTGGCTACTGTTGATCACAACATAACGCTTCGGGTTCAGCGGATTCGGAAAGATCAAGACCGGAACATGACTGCTCGCCGCGAAGCTCTGTTCGCCTACTCTGATAGTTTGCGCGTTCCAGCCAATGGGCAATCGGTCAATGAGTTTTGCGAGCAGGGAATTACTGGCAGGATCGCCCCATAAAATCAAATTGCTGTTGGCGATGTCGGCGTCGGTGATTTCCGCATCGGTTTTGACGCGAGCTTCGCCGCGAAACATTCCGCGCCATTGTTTGATGGCTCGATCCAGTTCCGCTGCGCTCCAAGCCGCGACTTTGTCGTTTAGCGCTTTTCCGGTTGGGCGGACGAACACAAAACTGCTCATAAATGCGTCGTCAATGGGTCCTTGCAAGCCGTGAACTTTTCTCAAACCGTCTTCTGCCTTTTCAACCCGCGTCCATTTGCCGTCAACTTTGCGGAAGTGCGAAGTCCAAGAACGGTCGGACATGACTGGCGAAGCCACGACTTCCTGTTTGTCCAAAATCACCGTTGGTCGCCGGGAATTGTCCAGCGGACATTCGCCGGGCTGCATTTCCAACGTCAACGCTGTGACATTTTGAGTAGTCACCTGAATCGGTGCGTTATTGCGGATTTCGGCTTCGACGCGCGCACGTTCCCAATGCTGTTCCAATCTGTCCACTGTGACCCAGGCTATGCGGTTATACCGCAACGTCCAGGTCGTGAACTTCACGCGGCGGGGAACCGGATTGCGGCCGGCGGCAGCGATGGAATCAATTCGCCGGCTGATTTCTTTAATCGCGTCGGGGTGATATTTGTGCTCGGTTTGTGGGCCGATGATGTGCGTCAGTTCAATGCCTTCGGCTTTCAGTTCTCGCGCCATTACTTGCGCGGCCTGAATCTGTTTATCAATTTCTCCGCTGTAAGCGACGGTCGGGCAATTGAACAGGTTCGCGGCGTAATCGGTGGCGTTGTACAGATGCCACAGCTTTTGTTCGTACCAAGGCACTTCCTTCAAATCGGCTTTGACGTATTCAGGAGTTTCCGCAAAGCCTGCACCCGGAGCCGCCGAAGCCCACAGCCCCGCGTGATGCGTGGCAATGTGCCAGGTGGCGGCTCCACCCATCGAAAAACCACGCACGCTAATGCGGTTTTCGTCTATTGGGTAATGCTTGCGGACAGCGGCCAGTGCTTCCAACAAATCCACTTCGCCTGCGAATTTGTTGGCGTTGCAGTACCGTCCGTAAGGATGAAGCACGATGGTATTGGGCGGGGTAAATTGCCCAGCGTTCTTTTGCCGGTCCGCAATGAAGTTTAACTCGGTCAGATTTTCGCCGCGTCCGTGAAACCAAACATCCAGGCGATATTCGTGCGGGAGTTTGGGCTGATACGTTTCCGGCACAACCAAGCCATACGGCTGAACAGAGCCGTCAATTTCGGAAACGTAGCCGCGCACAACCAATCCGGTTTGTGTTGTCCACGGAGCCTTTCCTTCGCGCAAAGCCTGCGCGCGTTCCGATCCTTGTTTCAGGTATTTCTTGGCCGTGGCTATTTCTTCGGGTTTGTAAAATTCGTTGTATTGCAGCGCATACCGTGCGGCGTTGTGAAAGATTTGCACGTCTGGCAGCAATCCAAGCAGGGCAGTCTTCTTCTTCAACGCTTCGCGCAGGTCAGCGATTTCTTTGCCTAATGTGGTAATTCCGGCTTCGAGTTCTGCGCGGTCAGCGGCGGAAACTTCAATACCCGGCGGCGGAATCTGACGAACCGGTGCGGCCGGTTGTTGAGCGGTGCTGGTGGAAAACAAAACGAAACAAGCCAAGCTGATGAACGCAGCCCACAGAGCTGGCAATCTTTTTTGCATAACGAATCTCTCCAATGGTTTTGTTTGTGGCGCGGCGAGTCTAATTCAGAGCTGACAGGATTGGTACAGCGCCGTGCGTGAGCAAGCGACCGCTTGCTCACGCACATGGTGGTAGCGCAAATCGCCAAGTTACGATAAAAAGCCGCCATGAATTTTTCATTCACTCTCCCTGAAAATCGTGAATTCGATGTGGTCGGATTCGGGCTGAACGCCGTGGATCATCTGGTGACGATTCCGCGCTTTCCTTCGTTCAATACCAAAGTTCGTCTTGCCGATCATCAGCAAATGTCCGGCGGGCAAGTTTCGTCGGCGATGGTCGGCGTTCAACGGTTGGGTCTGAAAGCAAGCTACGTTGGCAAAGTCGGCTACGACAACGAAGGCCGCATGTTGATCGAATCGCTGCAAAAAGAAGGTGTGGATTGCACAGGCGTCAAAATCGCAGTCGGAGCAAAGACGCAGGGCGCGGTCATCATCATTGAACAGTTTTCCGGCGAACGGACCATCCTGTGGTATCACGACGACGGCACGCGCATTCCGCCCGAAGAATTGAAGCGTGAACAAATCACTCGCGGGCGAGTTCTGCACCTTGATGGCTTCGACACTCCGGCGGCAATTCAGGCAGCCAAGTGGGCACACGAAGCCGGAATGGTGACGACGATTGACCTGGACACGGCGTATCCGGGCATTGACGAATTGCTGCCGCTGGTGGATTGCCTGATCACTTCGCAAGGATTGGCCAACGAACTGGCCGGAACGATGGATGAACGAGCGGCGCTGAAAACGCTGAACCAGAAATATGGCTGTTATCTGGTTTCGATGACGCAAGGTTCGCGCGGTGCTTTGGCGTTTGTCGAAGATCAATTTGTTGCTTCATCGGCGTTTCGTCCGCCCGTAATCAAAGACACGACCGGAGCCGGCGACGCCTTCCGCGCTGGGTTTATGTATGGCTTGTGCAAAGGCTTGAGCATTGAAGAAACCATGCGAACCGCCAACGCCGTTGCCGCGCTGCAATGCCGCGAAATGGGCGCACGCGATGGGTTGCCAACCGAAGCCGAGTTGCAACAATTCCTGGCAAGCTGATACAGTCCGGCTTACTTCAATCATCTCGGCAAGGAATCATCATTTATGTTACGCGCTGGTATCGTTGGGTTGCCAAATGTAGGCAAATCAACCCTGTTCAATGCTCTGACTTCAGCGAAAGCCGAAGCCGCCAATTTTCCCTTCTGCACAATTGATCCGAACATCGGCATTGTCGAAGTTCCTGACCCGCGACTCGACAAGTTGGCGGAACTGGTCAAACCGCAGAAAACCATTCCCGCCGCTGTTGAGTTCGTAGACATTGCCGGTCTGGTCAAAGGCGCTTCGCATGGCGAAGGTCTGGGCAATAAGTTTCTGGCCAACATCCGCGAAACCGATGCCATCGTTCATGTTATTCGCTGCTTTGAAGACGAAGACGTAATTCACGTCGCAGGCAAAGTTGATCCGGTCAGTGACCGCGAAACGATCAATCTGGAACTGGCGCTGGCAGATTTGGCGACTGTGGAAAAGAGTTTGGATCGCGCCCGCAAAGCTGCCAAAAGCGGCGGCGCGGACGCCAAAGCCGAAGTCGCAACGCTCGAAAAAGTGCTGGAAATCCTGAGCGCGGGCAAAACCATCAACTCGGCCAAGCTGGGCAAAGATGAGTTGGCTTCATTGAAATCTTACAGCTTATTGACTGCTAAACCTGTGCTGTATGCGGCCAACGTCGTTGATGCGGAGTTGGCTGGCGAAGAAGGAAAGCACGTCAAAGCGTTGCGTGAAATCATAGAAAAAGAAGGCGAGCCTGCCGAAGTCGTCACGTTTTCTGCCAAGATCGAAGCTGAACTTTCCGAATTGTCGAAGGAAGAGCGCGCGGAGTTTCTGGCCTCGCTGGGCATTGAATCGGCTGGACTGGATCGGTTGATTCGCGCGGCATATCACCTGCTGGGACTGCAAACATACTTCACAGCCGGAGAAAAAGAAGTTCGCGCCTGGACGATTCATCAAGGCGACACCGCTCCCAAAGCGGCGGCAGTCATTCACACAGATTTCGAGCGCGGCTTTATCCGAGCCGAAACCATCGCCTATGACGATTACATCACTTGTGGTGGGGAAAAAGTGGCAAAAGAAAAAGGTCTGCTGCGGTCAGAAGGGAAGGAGTACGTCGTCAAAGATGGTGATGTACTGCACTTCCGGTTCAATGTGTAAGTGATCGGTAGACCCAAAACGTGCTCATTTTCCGTCGTTCAATTCCCATTTTTCATTTGCTATCGATCGCTGATAAAGTGTGAAAATGACAATTGAAAAATGAAGAATGATAGGGTCAAAGCTCATTTGAAAATCAATTACTAGCCAAGCTTCAGCATTCCGGTTTTTCCTTTATACCGTGTGTCTTTCAGCACGACATTGTCAATCAACCGCGTTTTGCCAAAGTATGCGGCGACGGAAACCAATGCCTTCTGGCCTTCCAGATCGTCCAAAGGATCCAGATTTTCCGTGTCTGTGACGGCCAGGTATTCAATCCTGGCGAGCGGTTCCTTTTCTACTTCTTTTCGAATGACTTTCAGAATTTTGCCCGCTCGGCGCTCGCCATCGGCATACATTTCTTCAGCCAGATGCAGCGCCTGGTAAAGCACAGGGGCGGCTTTGCGTTCCTCTACTGAAAGCAGCTTGTTGCGTGAAGAGCAGGCCAGGCCGTCCGCTTCGCGAGCGATGGCTGTCACCACGACTTCGACTGGTAAGTGAAGTTCGCGCACCATTTTTTTGAGCATGACGGTTTGTTGCGCGTCTCGCTGGCCCAAAAACAAATATTGCGGATGGACAATATTCAGCAGAATGCTGAACGCCGTGGTGATCCCGCGAAAATGCCCTGGACGCGATAATCCTTCCAGTTTATTGCTCAGTCCTTCGACTTCCACGTAGCTGGAAAAATTCGGCGGATAGAGTTCTTCGGCGCTGGGAGCGAAAATATAATCCACATCTATGGGGGAAAGCCGGTCAGCATCACGAGCCAGGTCACGCGGGTATTGGTCAAATTCTTTGCCGGATTCAAACTGGGCGGGATTAACGAAGATCGAAACGACCACAGCATCGGACATACGCCGCGCATCGCGAACCATGCTCAGATGGCCTTCGTGCAAAGCGCCCATTGTGGGCACAAATCCTATGGATCGCTCCTCTGCCCATAACTTCCGGGAAATCAGGCGCATACGCGCGGCTTTGGTGATAATTTCCATAAACTACTGCTCACAAAAAACCGAAGCGCCAATCCTGGATTGGCGCTTCGGTTAAAGAAACTGGTATTTGATTGTTGTTCGTTTGCGTAAAAACCTGACCGTAACATTGAAGCTTACGTTCCGCTTCAATCTCACCATCCTCAAACTCTTGCTTGGCAACTGACTTCATTGGGCAATTCGCTCACTTGTTCAAAAGCTGAATGGCAATTATATGCCTCGAATTGCGCTTTGCAATCAGTAGCCAGGAGATTTATTGGTGCGAGTCCGTGATCCGTTCCTCCAGCAAGTCAATTGCTCGCAGCACAAGCTGTGTGTCACGCCTGACCAGCAGGCCAAGCACGATCAACCCAATTAACAGCAGCAGATAAAACCCTCCGCTGGCCATGAAAATCAGCAGGTGCAACTTGTTGGAAAAATCCATCACCATCAGGAACACGATAAAAAATGCCGTGTCCAGAATGGCGAAACTGATAATGCCCAGCTTCAAATGGCGCTCGCTTTTTTCGACGCGGTCAAGCGCCTTGCCGCGAATTTCGTCGAGATGATTTTTTGCCATGGCGTGACTCCTATTCTCGGACCAGCGAATTCCTGCTTACGGGAACCGTTTTCACCGCTGTTTTGCGTGTCAACAAATAGATCAGCGGTCCAAACGACCCCACAGCCAGCGTGGCGATGATCCAGGGCCAGGGATTGCGGCCAGTGACTTTGGCATCGTTCCACATCCAGATCATGCCCAAGGTTAAAGCGATGACCAAATCCGTCAATACCTGGGCACCGCCAAAGGTCTGAAAGTGTAGCGCGAAGATGCCAAAGTATCCGTGATTCCAAAGCGCGGGGACGGTGAGCGCTCCAAACAGAATAATTGTGATGAGTAACAGAGTTCGTTGCATAAGAGGACCTTGTAAATTTGTGGCTCAGCCACGGCGTAGCTTGAACCAGATGAATATGAAGATGGCAATGGCTTCACACAAGGCAAAGGCGATCACTGCCACCCGAATAGATCGTTGTGGTGAATTCGGCATTACCGCTTATGGATTCGCCATCAACTTTCGCAAAAAGCCCAGCCCGTAAGCCAGCCGCGATTTGACAGTGCCCAGCGCCAAGTCAAGCACGTCCGCGATTTCGCCAAGCGGCATGTCATGCAGGTAATGCAGCACGATAACGGCTCGACTGGCAGGCGAGACCTGTTCCACCAGTTGCGAGATTTGCTCCGGCGTTGGGGAGTTGCTGACAGGCGCTGGCATTTCTTCCAGCACGCTTTCTTCAACGCTCGAATCTGTCCAGCGACGTTCGCGTTTCAATTGCTTGAATGCTTCGCGCGTGGCTATGCGATACGCCCACGGACGAAACACCTCCGGCTCACGCAGCCAGCGAAGTTTGCGGTAAATGAGGATGAAAACTTCCTGCAGAATGTCTTCGGCCAGCGTGCGCGAACCGACCAGGCTGACGATGTACCGGTATAGCGGTTCCTGGACGAATTTGAACAATTCGTCCAGCGCTTCGCGGTCGCCAGCTTGCGCGCGCAAAACCAAGAAGACTTCCTGTTTGGAAATTTCCATCTCCCTCCTTCACAGATAAAGAGGAGCGATACGGCAGGAAAGTTCGGTTCGAGAAAAAAGAAATTTCAGTATTCTTTGACTTTCGATGGTGAGAGCAAAAAGCCGAGCGCCAGGAGTGAAAGCAGCGCACCTTCGACCATCAAAATTTTGGACAGTGGATAATGATCGGCCAAAAAACCCGTTGCCAGCGCCCCCAGCGGAGCGCCTCCACGGAACGAAAGCATGTAAATGCTCATCACTCGTCCACGCATTTCATCTGAAACGATCAATTGCACCAACGAGGCAATCATCGAAAAGACGAACATCATGAAAATGCTGGCAAGGAAGATCAGGGAGTACGCAATCCAAGCTGATTTGGCGAGTGTGAACGTCAGAATCGTAGCGCCAAACGCGATCTGCATATACAGCGCCAGTCGGCCACGACGCTTCACATTGCTCAACCCCGCAACGATCAATGCGCCAAGAACAGAGCCAGTGCCAGAAATGGCAATCAGTTGGGCGTTGCCGCCCTGACCGGCGTGAAAAACATCCCTGGCCAGAACTGCGGAAAAGACCATTGCCTGCATTCCCAGCGCCGTTGCGCCAAAAGAAAGCACCGTCAAAGATCGTAAGGCTTCCTGATGCCAGACAAATTTCAATCCTTCTAGCATTTCGATGCGCATGCCGTCGCCCTTGCCTTGTGGGATATACGCTACCTTCAGCGTCATGAGCGAAAAGATGACGGCCAGAAACGATAAGCCGTTGAACCCAAATCCGACTGACGCTGCCAGCAATTGATCCGAAAACAGCAGAAACGGAATGGTACTAATGGCTGGCCCGATGACTCTGGCCAAGTGAAACTGTATGGAATTGAGCGCAATAGCATTCGGCAAATCTTTCTTTTCTACTAAGGTGGGAACGAGCGCTTGATACGCGGGTCCGCCAAATGCCTGTGCGCAGCCAGCAATGAAAGCCAGTGCGATAGCGCTCCAAACCAGCGTCATCGGTGGCGTGTTCAAATAAGTCAGTACAGCCAATGTCAGAGCGCAGGCCAATTGCGTCCACTGCGAAGCCAGCAGAATTCGGCGACGGTCAATTCGGTCGGCCAGCACGCCGGCAAAAAGCGTGAAGATTAGTATGGGCGCTGTGGCCGCAAAGGAAAGAATTCCTGTGTAGCTGGGCTTGTTGGTGAGCTGATAGATGATCCAGGTGAGCGCCGCTTCTTGCAGGTGAGTTCCCGCACTGGACGTGAACGCGCCAAACCACATCAGGCGAAATTGCCGATAACTAAAAGCACGAAAGACTCGCGCCAGGGTGGTTTGTTTCTGTTCCGTTTCTGGTTTTTCCGGTTCAGTTGCCGTGGCGGGAGTAGTCATTGAATGATGAAGGCAGAATGATGAATGGTGAAGGCGGAAAATGAATAGGAATCAGTCACTTCTGACGCCGGTTTCATCATTCCGCCTTCATCATTCAATTAGTTGGTGATGTCGTGAGTTTGGCTTTGTCCGCGAATGGGCAGGTAAACCTCGTACCACTCTTTTTGAGCCGGAGTGTCCACGTAAGCCTTGAGCGCGGCCTCATCTTTGAACTCCATGACCATCACGGCATCCGTGCCTTGAACTTTGAGCGGTTTCAACCAGACATTCTTGATTCCGGCATACTTGGAAGCCATGGTTTTGACGCCGTCAATGGCTTTCTGTTTGTCGGCGTCTGATGTCCCTTCTTTCCATTTGACCGTGACAATATGCAGGACACTTTTCGGTTGGCCGAATTTATTCTGGCCGATGACCACACCGACGGCGAAAATCACCATCAAAGCGCAGCCCAAGAGCACACGACGAGTAATCGAATTCATAAATTGATGTTCTCCTAAAAAATGGACTTTTTTGATTTGTGAAGCAGATTTGCGGCCAGCGCCGCATCGAAATCGCGGCCATACTACTATGCAGATACATGCCGCTCAATGAGACTCTGCCTCAAACGCAGGGGTAAAAACTGTAGCCTGAGTCACATTCATCATTTTCCGGCTCGCATTTCACACTGCCGAAGAAAGCCGTTTCCAAACAATGGAAACTGAAAACCGGAAAATGACAAATGAAAACTTGCCTGCGATTAAGCCTTACCGAAGATTCGTCTCGTCGGTTACTTCTTTTTGCCGGTAAAGGTGCCTTCGCCCATTCCAGCCAGGCTGAGCTTGCCCTTCATCGTCTTGCCGTCGGTTGTGCCTGTGTAGCTAACAGTGCCTTCCAATTGGCCGCTGACTTTGAAGGAAAATTCGATCTTGTCGCCTTTGACCGTGCCGGTTAGCGTAGATTCGCCGAGCAGACCTTTATAGTTGCCAGTAAGTTTTTCGCCGTCTTGTTTGAACGTGAAAGCAGGATTGCCAGCGCCTTGTTCGGTCTGGACTTCAACGTCCCAGGCGCCCGTGACATCAACTTTAGCGCTGGAAGCTGAGGAAGCCGCTGCCCCAGCCGGAGCCGTAGCGCCGCCAGCGCGTTTCGCGCTCCAGCTATCTTCGGCCATTCCGCCAAAACTAACCGTTCCGGCGATGCTGTCGCCATCAACTTTGCCAGACAGGGTCAACACCAAATCGTTTTCGTTGTATTTGACTGTGTAAGAAAACTGGATGTCTTTGCCTTTGATGGTTCCGGTCAATGGCAGTGAACCAGTGTCGCGTCCGACTTCACCGGTCAATTTTTCGCCGTCAACTTTGAATTTGACTTTGAAGTTGCGGGTTCCGCCCGGCGTATTCATGGCCGCGTCCCATTCGCCAGCGACGGGCGCGTTTTGAGCCAGCGCAGAGAGAGCAAAAATTGAAGTCAGCGTGAAAACAGAGAGAATGCTAAGGAGCTTTTTCATGGACAAATTCCTTTCGTCAGTTATGTTGTGGAAGCAGTTTTTTGGAGATCAATTGCAAACAGACCGTAATACGCACGAAGCCTACACTTCGGTTTTTGACCCGTCAAACAGTGGGGTAGAATGCGCCGCACTTCAATCAACCCATCAACTTTTACAAGGAGCATTTATGCCAGCAAGAGAAATCAACAGCTTGGAGGAATTGCGTTCCCTGGTCGGCCAGGAAGTCGGCGTCGGCGATTGGCTGGAAGTCACACAGGAACGAATCAACCAGTTTGCTGAGGCGACGGGCGATCACCAGTGGATTCACATTGATGTCGAACGCGCCAAAAAAGAATCGCCCTACGGCACCACCATCGCCCACGGCTTTCTGACCATGTCCTTGATGGTCGAACTAATGGCCAAAACCGTCCAGGTCAAAATGCCTGTCAAAATGGGGATCAATTACGGCTTGAACAAAGTCCGTTTCGTTTCCGCCGTTCCCGCTGGATCGAAAATTCGTTCACGTGTCGTGCTGCAAAATCTGGAAGACTTTTCCGGCGGCCAGCAATTGACCTGGGGCATCACCATCGAACGCGAAGGCGGCGACAAACCGGCTTGTGTGGCGGAATGGCTGACGCGGTATTACATTTAGCAGGTTATGAGATTTCCCATTCCACTTTCCTCTGCGAATTATCTGCGAGTCTTTCAAGCCGACATTGACGTGACCGCAGAAAACGAAATCTTTGTTCGCGGCGTGATGAGCGATCATCGCTTTGCGTTCGAACACACCTGGAAGGTTCGCACACCCGATTACGAAGTCACCGAAGCCGAGGCCAGGCAAATTGCTGGTGACAAAGCCGACTTCGACCCTGAACTGTGCAACCGTTATTCGGACATTGCCGGTGTCAAAGTTGGGCGAGGGTTTTCCAAGCGAATCGTTTCGGCGATCGGGCGTTTGCCCGGCGCAAACGAGCACTTGTTGATGGCAATTGATATGGCGCGCGTCGCGCAGCAGGTGTATCAGTACACGCCGGAATTTGAAGCCCAGTTTCCGTACGCCGAAAGCGGCACGACCGAAGCCGCCTACATCGCTTGGCAAAAAGATCGCGAATACATGAACCTTGGCAATTCCTGTTACGCCTACCGCGACGAAACCGAAGCCTTGTTCGCGGAACGAGAAGTCTTATGCGGGTTTGATTCCGCGCTGACGCAGCCCAAACCCGGCGACAAACGCGTTTTCTGGCGCACCAAAAGCCTTTCCGTCAATCTGACCAATCACGGCTACGAATGCGAAAGCTTTATGCAAGACCGCATCCACGACATCAAAATCAACTTTGATCTGTCATACCAGGGCGTCATTTCAAACGCTCAAAGTCGCGGCTTACGCGTGCCGTATCACGGCATTTGCGAAGACCCTCATCAACGAACGTCGGGCTTGAACGGTTTGCAAGTGACCGCAGAATTCATCCGCCAGTTCGCTGACCAAGTCGGCGGCGCTTCGGGCTGCACGCACTTGTTCGACCTTTCGATTGATTGTCTGCGGCTGTTCCGATTCGACGATTGAAACAAAGATGGTCAATGAAGGAAGACTTTCGATAGAATACACGCAAGGAGTGACGCTATGACCGAGATGACTGTCGAGATACAAGTACCGGACGCATTCAGTTTGTTAGGGTTTGATCGCACCGAGATTCAACGTCGCGTGCTGGAATGGCTGGCGCTGTCGTCTTTCACCGAAGGCCGGATTTCTTCCGGCAAAGCAGCGTTATTGTTGAATCTTTCGCGTGTCGAGTTCCTTGATCTGTTACGCATTCGCGGAGTTGCGTATGTGAACTATTCAGCGGAAGAACTGGCGGATGAGTTTGCGGCGGTTGAAGCGTTGGACGTGAAAGGCGCGCAATGATTGTCGTTTCAAATACGACTCCGTTGATTGGCTTGGCCAGCGTTCAGCAATTCTCCTTGTTGTCATCGCTCTTCGGCGAAATCCATATTCCGCAAGCCGTGTACAAAGAAGCTTATCTGGCTAGCGGCGTGAAATTTCCCATCCCAACAGCCGATTGGATCAAGGTGATCAGCGCCAAAGATCGTTTGGCCGTCGAAGTGCTTCTTGATGAATTGGATTTGGGCGAAGCCGAAACAATCGTGCTGGCGCGGGAATTAAACGCGGATTGGGTGTTGATGGACGAACGCAAAGGAAGACGCAAACTGGATCAGCTTGGCGTCAAAAAGATCGGGACACTGGGGATTTTGCTCAAAGCCAAACAGCTTGGATTATTGCAGACCGTCCGGCCAGTCGTTGAAACGCTACAT
>CAZXHW010000136.1:3254-12556 GCA_964639915.1 uncultured Heliomicrobium sp. | reverse complement strand
TTTCTTCTGATGCCGTTAAGCCACCGTTTTGGAAATATATGTCGCGGCGTCCGGCGTTTTGCAGTTCGTTTCGCCGTTATCAACCTCCACCTTGCCGATCTTTTTCGCTATCGCCATAGCTTTCTTTTCCAGACTTTTGTTACGCAACCCGATTGCGATCAGCGCGCCGTTCATCTCGTACCGAACGCGATTTTTCTGCTGGTGGATGTCGTTGGCAATTATTTCCAGGTACGGTTCAAAGTATTCGTCCGGCAGTTCAGCATTGTTCATCGCCATATGCGCGATCATTCTCCAACCAGTGGCGCCAACCCATTCGTCTTTTGACTTGTGCCACTTTTCCGCTTTCTTCTGGCCGATCGCGGATTGGGCGATCACCCGCCCAAACATTTCGGCCATGCCATAATCACGTATGTCCTTCAGCCAGGCTTCGGCCTGTTTGTCTGTGATGGCTTGCGGGTCGGCGATTAACGTTGCCAATACCTGCGCGTCTCCATTGCCCGTCGCCCAAAGCTGCTCAGCCAATTCGTGATCCACTTTGATCTGCTTTTGCAGCTTTCCTAAATTGGCGAAGCTAACTCCGAACATGTTTTCGCTGGCACCGTGCCGGGCATAGACCTTGCGATTCTGTGCCGTGCCCATTGACTCCAACTGCTTCATCACTTCCTGACAATTCATTTTCAGGCTTCTCCGTTGAGGTTAGTTCAACTCTTGGGTTGCAGCCAATTTTCACGTTTGAGCTGGGTGATAGGTAGAAAATCCTTATCGGTAGTCAGCAGCGTAAGGTCATAACGAATCGCAACCGCCGCAATCAAGGCATCCACCGTTTCCAGTTGTATGCCGCGACGCCGCAAAGTGATTTGCAAATCGGCAGCCATCTCCGCATCCGATTTATCAAGCGAATAGCACGGCAGCCAAGCTATGAGTTTCGCCAATTCTGTTTGATTCTGTTTCGCGCGAGGCAACAAACTAATCCCGTACCAAACTTCGCTTAATATCGGAACACAAATGGCAAAACCATGACCAGCTTGCAAAGCGGCAAAGAACTTATTTCGCATTGGATGAGTCAACGTCACCAAGGGCGATGCGTGGTTGGTATCAAGCAGATAGATTGCCATACATCACAACCGTCCTTCAGCAATGTTGTTGGCTCTGGTCACTGCCTTCATTTCTGCTTCTACCGCATCCCAGTTTCGCTGCCATTCTTCCTGATCAAACTTTTCATTCGGGTCTTCAGCGGCAATACTGGCTGCCAAGTACTTAGCCAAACCTTCTCTCGCAGCTTCCCAATCGAATTGATTAGCCGGATTCGGCGGCAATGCTCTGATTCTGGCGACCAGTCTCTCCAGTTCCGCATCCGCGCCATTCTCCAACGCCTGATCCAATAACTCTACCGCGACTTCTTCAGCCGGGCGTTGCTGTATCCGCGCCTTCGCTTGCAGTTTCGTGGCCAGAAAATCCGGCAAAGTAATTGTAATTTCCATCTCGATAAACTCCTTTCCACAACGATGACTGGTATTTTATCGCATCGGCTATTCCTTTGTGATCGTCTCATCCAGGTTCAAAATTGCGCTTGTCACCATTGTCCAGGCAGCCAACTCTGATTGATCAAGTTTGGCGTCAGCGGGCAAAGTGCCGATCTTCAAAAAATCGCCCGCAGCTTTTTTATCGCTGCGATAGCGGGTGAGTTGCTGCGTCAGTAAATCACGCAGCACATGCGTTTCAGCAATCGTCGGTTTGCGAGCCGTCGCCCAACGGAAGGCATACACGATCTTCGAGTTCACATCTTTGCCACCTTCGAGCAGCGCACGTTCGGCCAGTTTGCGCGAAGCTTCGACATAAGTCGGATCATTCATCAGCACCAAAGCTTGCAACGGAGTGTTCGTCGTGGCTCGGCGGGCGACGCATTTTTCGCGGTCGGGCGCGTCGAACACAGACATTTGCGCGGGCGGCACGGTTCGTTTCCAAAATGTGTACATCGAGCGGCGATACAGGTCTTTGCCTTTGCTCAAAACATATTCCTGCTCGCTGAATCCGTCGCCGAAAGCCATTTCTTCCCACAACCCAGCCGGGTGATAGGGCTTGACGCTCTTTCCACCGATACGGTCGTCCAGCAATCCGCTGATCGCAAGCGCGTTGTCGCGGACAAGTTCGGCTTGCAAGCGATAGCGCGGGCCACGCGCCAGCAAACGGTTTTCAGGGTCTTTTTCGATCAATTGCGGAGTCGCTTTTGAAGCCTGGCGATAAGTCGCGCTTGTCACAATCAACTTTAGCAACGTCTTCACGTCCCAGGGCTGAGTGCTGAATGATGAATGATGAATAACCCCGCTCCCTGCTGCCTGCTCTTTCATCATTCCGCCTTCAGCATTCATCATTCCGTCACGGAACGTGACTGCAAGCCAATCCAGTAATTCAGGATGAATCGGGCGTTCGCCCTGCACACCAAAATCTTCGACTGTTTTGACCAGTCCGTATCCGAACAGCATCTGCCAATAACGATTCACTGCAACGCGGCTGGTAAGCGGATGATTCGCATCCATCAACCATTTGGCCAAAGTCAGACGATTGACGTTCTCGTTTTTTGGCAACGGCGGCAACACAGCGGGAACTCCAGCAGTAACTTTTTCGCCTTTGTTACGGTAATCGCCTCGCGCCAGCACAAAGGTGTCTCGTGGTTTGCCAAGCTCCATCATCACCATTACGTTCAGGATAGATTTGTCCACATCGGCTTTTTGCTTCTTCAGGTCTTTCAGTTCGATGTATTGACGTTTGACCTGGTCAGATGCAATTTCAGTCAGGAAGTATTCGCGCAATCGGTCGCTTTCTTCTTTGGTGCGCTTGCCGCCAATGCCGGAAAGCGTTGTTTGGATTGGATACCGCATCCCCAATTGATCAACTTGCTCAGGCGTCAACACGCAATCGTAAATCCGCAGGTCGTCAATGCCTCCGCCGTAAGCCCGGCCAGTCGTTTTGCTGCCGATGATCAATTCCGCGTCATTTTTGATCGAACTGCCCAAGCTGTCTTTTTGCGTTTCGACTTCGACAGCCTTGCCATTGAAGAAGACTTTGATGCCGGAAGCTTTGCCTGAACCGTCATAGCTGATCGCCAGGTGCTTCCATTCGCCATTGTTGAAGGATTCTTTGGTGCGGACCTGAATTGCATCGTTCGGCCAGTTGGCGGTCAACCGAATGACCAGCGGCGCTCCCCAGCGTTGAATGTCAATCAAGTGGGTGTCTTCAAACAGCAATTCGAAGCCGCGCCGGGTTTGTTCGTCAGCGATTTTTTGAAACGCGTAATTGCCGACTTTCCCTAAGCCGGGGCGCATCCAGACGGCGAAACTGAACGGTTGCCGGGAATCAAAGTTTCCGACATTGCCAAAGCTTAGTTGCGTTTGGCCATCCAGCGAAACCGCTCTGCTGATCATTCCCGGCCCGAAAGCTGGATCGCCGTTCAAGGTTCTTCCCTGTTGATAGCGTCCTGACGAATCGGACAAGCTACCGTCGAGTTCGTAATGCGCCAGAAGATTTTTGACCGGCGCAACAGCAGTTTTGCCAAGGAGAGGTTTTTCCCAGGCTTCCTGCAACGGTGCGATGTTTTTGTCTGCAAGTGTGTCTTCCAAATCGCGAATGGCTTTGGCCAACGATTCCTGCTTGGCTTTTTGATCGTCTGTCGGCAGTGCCATAAATGGAGCCGCGTTCCCACGATTCCCGTCCAGGCCTTTTTCAGGAACGTTATTGAAGAACGCGTAAAACTGATAGAACTCTTTTTGCGACAGCGGATCGAATTTGTGGCTGTGGCAACGCGCGCATCCCAGTGTCAGCCCCATCCAGGTCGTCGAAGTCGTTTCGACTCGATCAACCAGATATTCCGTCAAATACTCTTCGGGAATCGCGCCGCCTTCGAAGTTGATCATGTGGTTGCGATTGAAGCCGGAAGCAATCTTTTGCTCGGTCGTCGCATTTGGCAGCAAATCACCCGCAAGCTGTTCAATCGTGAATTGATCGAAGCGTTTGTTCTCGTTGAAGGATTTGATGACCCAATCACGCCACGGCCACATGTCTCTGTGACTGTCTATATGATAGCCGTGCGTGTCAGCGTACCGTGCCAGATCCAGCCAGTGCAGCGCCATCTTTTCGCCGTATCGCGGTGATGCCAGCAAACGATCCACAACTTTTTCGTAAGCGTCTGGCGATTTGTCGGCAACAAAGGCGTCAACTTCGGCGGGCGTAGGCGGTAAACCAATCAAATCCAGTGACACGCGGCGAATCAATGTTGCGCGATCCGCTTCTGGCGAAGGTTTCAAGCCTTCTTTTTCGAGACGCGCCAGAATAAAAGCGTCAATCGGATTTTTGACCCAGGCTTTGTATGTCACCGCCGGAAGGTCGGGGCGTTTCGGCGCGATAAACGCCCAGTGCTCATTCCATTCAGCGCCCTGGTCAATCCAGTATTTGAGCTGTTCGATTTGCTTGTCCGTCAGTTTGTGGCCGGAGCCGACCGGAGGCATGACGGCATTGGGGTCTTTTGACGTGATGCGTTTGATCAGGCGCGATTCGGCGGAATTGCCTGCGACGATGACGCCGGTTTTGGCAAACGCGCCGTCTTTGGTGTCGAGCCTGAGCTTGCCTTTTCGCTGCTGTTCATCCGGGCCGTGGCAGGCAAAACAGTTGTCCGAAAGAATCGGGCGAATCTCTCGGTTGAAATCCACCGATCCGGCTTTTGCCTGACTGTTATTTGCCCGAATGCTCAACGCATCGGCGGAAACTTCGCCTTGAAATTGATTCAGACAAAATGCGGCAAGCGCAGCGACAACGGCGAAAAGGTAAAACTTTCGCTTCACGTTTAATAACCTCCGGCAAAAGTAACAGTTGATGGTTTTGATTGTTCTGAAATATGCAGGCGGAACGACTGGCGAACCAGTCACCAAAAATATACGCCGAGTCAGACTCATTAGCCAGACTCGGCGTTTGCAGAAAAATAATTTGGACAGGATTTACAAGATTGAACAGGATGCACGATTCACGTTCAAGATTTTCCATCCTGAAAAATCTTGTTCATCCTGTCAAAAAACGCCTTTCCATCACTTGATCGAAATCGTGACGGTATTTGCCACCTTGGTTCCGACGGTCAGCACAACATTAACTTCGCCCCGCCCAGCGGTGCTGCGCGGAATGCGAACGTTGGCTTGATCCAGGCCGACGAATTCACCCTGAGGCCCGGCATACAGAACTTCGGCGCTCACACCGCCAATCGTCGCCGACAACGGCAAACCAGTGTTGTTCCGGAAGGCAGTGCCATTCAACAAGACGATGACCTGATCAGTTTCCGGCCCCAGATCAATCGGAACCGGAACCAGACGGCCAAGCCCCGAATCAAATCTGACGACGGGTTCATACGCGGTCGAACCGTCAGCTTTCAGCCTGAAGACGGTAGCTGCAGCGATTCCTGTCCCGCTGGAATTGGCCGTGAACAATCCCGGAGCGACTGAAACGACGTTAATCGTGCCAACCGAAATTGATCCGTCGCCGCTGGTAATCGTCACGGTTGCCGCTCCGTTGGCGGTGCCAGCCGGAATCAGGTAATTGACCTGAGAGGGCGCGACGAAAAACAACGGGGCCAATCGGTTGACGCCATTGTTGTCGCGAACCCGAACTGTTGTGCCCACAATGTCGGTCGGCAACGGAATCGTTGTTGCCACTTGTGTCGCAGTCGCCAAACTTGTTCCAAACGCTGCCACGATTTGCTCGGCGGACAGGTCGCCGCTGGCAAAACTGGCGGCGGAAACGCTGGCAACAGAACGAGCAACAGTGACTGTTCCGGCATTCCAGGCAACAGACAAAACGTCTGCGTTCGCGTTAACGACTTCGCGTGAAATCGGCTGATCGCCAAAGGTGATCGGCGTTGAATTCGTCGTGCCGTTTGCCGGCGTGCTAAACGTCAACGAAACCAGCCTTTTCCCATTGCCTGCGGCAAGTGTCTGCCCCGTTGGCAGAATCATTGCAAACCCCAGACGACCTGACGCAACCTGTGAAGTGTTAACATTGAGCGTCGCTGCGGAAACATCGCTTCCCAGGCTGGCATTGGCATACGTCAAATTCGCCGTATCGAAGTTGATGCTGAAACCGAAGCCGTTTTCATTGCCTTGCGCATCCAGTTCGATGAAGGTGGTGAACTGCTGACCGCGTTGCGTGGTGACATTGACGATGCGGGCAACTCTTGCCTGCGAGGCTTCGCCCGGTTCGGAAAACGCTTCGACAGGCGCAAAGGCTGCAGGGCCAGTTGGACCACCGGCGGGAACCAGAGGATCAAGCGCCGAAGCATAACGACCCGTTTGCACCCAGTCGGAAATCGTGATCGAACCGTTGCCCAGGGTCGCACGCGGCGCGGTATCAGCCCGCTGGAATTCGCTGCCGGTAGCGGCAGTGTCGAATCCGGCGGCAAAGCGTCCCGTCTGCACCCAGTCGGCAATCGTCACCGTTCCATTGCTGCCGTTTGGCCGCGGCGCCACGTCACCTTCATAACCGGCGGAAACCGAAACCGAGCCGTTGGTGTAATTGGCGCTCAGCGTGTTGTTGTTAACGTCTGCGACACGACGAGCAACCGGGTCATCACCAAAGACAATCGTTGAACCGGTTGTTCCTATAACCACCGCAGACATCACCAGAATCTGGCGTGTGCCCGTAGCGAATTTTTGATTTGTCGGCAGGTTAATCGTGATGCCGTACCGTCCCTGCGAAGCTTGGGTTGAGTTCACATTGAGCGTGGCCCCTGCTGAAGCTGCATCCGCGCCCAGCGCGAACTGTGGACTGATTAGCGCCGTGTTGTTAATGGCAACACTGAATGCAAGGCGATTTTCATCGCCTTGCGAAACCAGATTGAAAGGCACAATCACTTGGCCGCCAGCCACTGCCTGCACATTCGCGGCATTGATGAAGCGATTGGAGGCAATGACGTTGATTGTAGCTGTTGCCGAGGCTCCGCCTTGCGCTTGCGGCAACGAAGCCGTAATCGTCACCGGCCCGCCGATGGCAACACCAGTCGCCGAGAACGTCGCAGTGGTCGCATTCGCCTGAATCGTCACCGAAGCTGGCACGCTGACGATATTGGTATTGGACGAAAGCAGCGAAACCGATACCGCCTGATTTTGCGCCGCGCTTAAAGTGACAGTCATTGTGGCCGAAGAACCAACGGACAGTTCCAGCGGAGAAGGCGTCAACGAGATGGACGCTTCCGAAATCAGCTTGGCGACGAACACGTCCGTGCCTCCGCCGTAAGCGACCAGCGGAAATTGAATATTGAAATTCGGCGACGCGGTTGCGCCCGTGACATACGCCGTGCCTGACACGTCAACCGCGATTCCGGAACCTTGATCGCTGCCGCTGCCGCCCAAGTATGTCGAATAGACAAAGGCCGAACCTTGCTGGTTCAGTTTGCTGATGAACACTTCATTGCCGCCACGGTTGTCAGATTGAATCGGATTTCGCAGCGGGAAGTTTGTTGAAGCCGTTAACCCGGTAACGTAAGCATTGCCCAGCGCATCCACGGCAATTGCATTGCCGACTTCATTCAGCGCTCCGCCAAGATAGGTGGAATATGCCAGCGCCGTCCCTGCCGAATTGATTTTGGTGACAAACGCATCTACGTCACTTCCTCCATACGTCGCCTGCAGCGGCGATTGCGTCGGGAAATTGTTCGATCCGGTCGCTCCTGTAATGTAAATGTTGTTCGATGGATCTACTGCAATGGCATTGCCAAGATCGGCGCGCGATCCACCGAGGTAAGTCGAAAAGACCAGGTTTGATCCTTCCGGCGAAACTTTGGAAACGAACACATCCTGCTGGCCGCGATTGTTAGCCTGCAGCGCATTTTTCGTGTTGAAATCGGTTGAGGAAGTGTTGCCGACAACATAGGCGTTGCCCGCTGTGTCAATCGCCACATCAGAGGCTTCGTCTGTATTGCTGCCACCCAAAAAGGTGGAATAGGTCAGCCCGGTTCCTGCGGCATTCAGCCGCGCAACAAAGGCATCACCCAGGCCACGATTGGTCGGCTGAACCGCGGACAGGATTGGAAAATCGTTGGAAAACGTTCCTCCTGCGATCCAGGCGTTTCCGGCTGTATCCACAGCAATGCCTTTGCCGGAGTCACCAAACTGCCCGCCCAGATATGTGGAGTAAACGATGTTCGTTCCCAAAGCGTTGAACTTCGCGACGAACGCTTCCAAACCGCCACGGTTATTCCCCTGAATGGGATTGCGCGTCGGGAAGTTCGTCGAAGTCGTTGCGCCGGTAACATAGCAATTGCCACCCGAATCAACGGCAATGCCATTGCCCGTATCAGAACCATTACCGCCAAAGTAAGTGTTGAAGGCGATGCTGGAAGCGTCGGCAAAAATCTTGGTAACAAAAACTTCCAGGCCGCCACGGCTGGTGGCTTGAATCGGGCCGACGGTCGCGTAATCGTTGGAACTGGTATAACCGGTAATGTATGCATTGCCCGCCGTATCCAATGCGATTGCAGAAGCCAAATCTTCGCCGCTGCCGCCCAGATAGGTGGAATACACCAGATCGGAACCGACTGAATTGATCTTCGTGACAAACGCATCCAAGCCACCGCGATTGGCGGATTGCAGAGGGCCAAGTATTTTGAAATCCGTCGAAAGCGTATCGCCGGTCACGTACACCGCCCCGGTTGAGTCAATCGCGATTCCATAGCCTAAATCATCTGAAGTTCCGCCCAAGTAGGTCGAGTAAACCAATTGGTTGCCATTGATGTTTAGTTTGGAAACAAACGCGTCCACGCCGCCCAGATTCGCCGCCTGCAATGGGTTTCTGGTATTGAAATCCGTCGAAGCCGTTCGCCCGGTGACAATCGGCTGCGAGCCGGAATCAATGACAATGCCGCGTCCGAAATCGCCTAAAGCTCCGCCCAGATAAGTCGAGTAAACCAGTGCGGTGCCGGACACACTGAAACGTGACACAAACGCATCCGCATTGCCGCGATTTGTGGATTGCAATGGGTTCTGTGTCGGGAAGTTGGTCGAAAACGTGTGGCCCGTCACATAGGCGTTCAGGTTGGCATCAACCGCCACGCCATACGCCACGTCAACGTTCGTGCCGCCCAGATACGTGGAATACACCAGCGCGCCGTTGGTGCTGACTTTGGCCAAAAATCCGTCCGCGCCTCCGCCAGCATTGTTGGCCTGAAACGGGCTTAACGTGTTGAAATCGGTTGAAGCAGTCGTTCCCACCAGATACGCACTGCCTCCGGCATCCACTGCAACGCCGTATGCTTCTTCAAAAGCACCGCC
>CAZXHW010000136.1:0-3244 GCA_964639915.1 uncultured Heliomicrobium sp. | reverse complement strand
AGCTCCGCCCAGATTCGTGTAATAAAGCAATAGCGTGCCGTGACCTTTGATTTTGGTGATAAAGGCATCCGTATTGCCTCGATTGGTGTTTTGCAGTGGGTTCAGAAGCGGGAAATTTGTCGAAGATGTCGAACCCGCGATAACAGCGTCTCCGCCTGTGGTCAGCGCAATGGCGAATCCCTGATCAATATTGCTGCCGCCAAGGTAGGTCGAAAAAACCAGATCGTTTCCGTTTGCGCTCACCTTGGCGACGAAAGCGTCTTCGGTCAAGCCTGTGATGACTGGCTGCAAAGCGTTGCGGGTGTTGAAATCCTGTGAATTGGTGATTCCCGCAATAAAGGCTTCGCCTGCGGCATTGACCGCTATGCCGTGCCCCGAATCTTCATTGCTGCCGCCTAAATAGGTGGAATAAACAATCGCCGAACCTTCCGGGTTAACCTTGGTGATGAACGCGTCGTATTTGCCGCCACGGTTAATCGTCTGCAAAGGAGAAAAAGTATTAAAGTTGTTGGAATACGTCGTGCCTGTGACATACGCCGCACCCGTCGAATCCACGGCAATGGCGTAGCCCTCGTCCGACCCGATGCCGCCAAAGAAGGTTGAAAAATCAATTACCGGGTCAATCACCAATGGCTGTTGCTTGTCATAGCTTGGAATTTCAAAGCCGATGTTGTTTCCGCCCTTCAGCACATACCGGCTGCTGACCTGCCGCTGTTTGCCGCCGACGGCTTGATAACTGACCGGAGCGCGATGGTAAACACGCTGATTTCCAACGTGCAAAATCAGATCGCCGCTGTCATCCAGTTCCAGTTTGTCAGCGCCTTCGACTGCGAGGGTGATGTCTGACGGATCAGTTCCTGGCGCGACAACGAAGTCATATTCCAGCGCTCGTTGTGTTCCATAAAACGCCATCGCGACTCCCGGATAAACTTCTTTGTATTCAACCCGCGAGTAGTTTGGAATATTCGAGCGCCAGCGGCTGGAATCGTTCCCAATCAAATAGTTGCTCTTGCCAGGCAATAACCCGGAACCGGCAATGTCATCAGCAGTGCGCGCGTTTTGCAGCTTGAAGCGCAAAACGTTGGAAGTCGGCAACTTGACCCCGGCGGTTGGAGCAGCGTCTTTACAGCCACTGCATTCCGCGTTTTGCAACATCAGCACCGCCTCGGTTTCTGTCAAAAAAACCTGGTAGCCGTGTCCGCGCGAAATAAACTTGACCGCTTCATCGGCCTGTCCCTGATTGACTTCAAAGCTCATTGGCAAACGACCATAGGCCTGTTTCATCTTTTCCGACTGAGATTTCGCGTTCGCTTCCGCGGCGGGCACTTTGTCAAACGCCGCGCGAACAGATTGACCACGCTGAAAAAAGATCAAGGCAAAGATGGCAACAAATAGTCCGGCACTGGCCAAACCAATGACACGTTTTTTGGAAAACATTTGGATGCAACTCCTCCGATAAAATGACAATCTTGGTTAGTTTCGTGATGACAAGTGAGACACGCGCAGAAATAGGGGAGGTATTTCAACAACGTTAGACAACCAGATGGTGAGGCGACCGCATGTGTTGCCTATGTGTTGGAAAGGAAGACAGGTAAATCTACTTGGGCGATTCAACCTGACATGCAAGGGGCATTGTACGAAGCGAATTAATTCAGAACAAGTCCCTGAGCCTATCACAGACTTCAGGAACTTGTCCGAAATCAAAATGTTAGAACAACTCGGCCAACCAGACTGCCGCGCTGCATTTCATTTAGCACAGCATCGGCTTCTTCAAAGCGGCGCGTTTCGATTCGGCAGCGGACTTTGCCTTCAGCAGCCAGTTGCAAGACTTCGCGCAAATCCTGCCGAGTGCCGACAGCAGAAGCGACAATGCGATATTCGCCGGAAACCATCGCCACGGTAGAAAGATTGATGGGTTCCGGAGCCATGCCCACTACGGACAGCGTTCCGCCTTTTCGCAAACTTCGGAGCGCCGTTTCATAAGCCGTTTTCGAGCCGGAAGTCACCATCACCACGTGAGCACCGCCGAGCTTTTTAATTTCCTTGTAAGCCTGGGTCGCCACCGCATTGACCGTATGATCTGCGCCGCATTCACGCGCCAATTCCAGCTTGTCGTCGGAAACATCAACCGCAATGACTTCCGCGCCGCGCGCTTTGGCCAGTTGAACCGCCAGATGTCCCAGCCCGCCAATGCCAAAAATTGCAACGCGCTGTCCAGCTTCGACGCCGGAATCTTTCATCGCCCGATGAACCGTCAGCCCGGCGCACAGTAGCGGCGCAACTTCGGCAAAACTCAAATTGTCAGGCAGTTTGGCGGTGTGGCTGGCCTTTGCCTTGATGAATTCGGCAAAGCCGCCATCCACAGTGCAGCCTGTAACCTGCTGTTTCGGACAAAGCGTTTCGCGTCCAGCGCGGCAGTATTCACATTCGCCGCAAGTGTAATGCAGCCAGGGAACACCAACGCGATCTCCTATCGCGAATCCCTCGACGCCTTCCCCTATTTTGGCGACTTCTCCCGCGACTTCGTGGCCGGGAATCAAGGGAATCTTGGTAATCGGTTTGAGCAAATCCCATTCGCCACGCACCAGATGCAAATCTGAATGGCATACGCCGCAGGCCGCGACGTGAATGACAAGTTCGCCTGCACCGGCTTCCGGCGCAGGAACTTCTTCGATGGCCAAAGGTGCGGCCAGAGCGTGCAACACAGCAGCTTTCATCAATTGTCTCCTAAAAGCGTTGATCCGAAGGTTTGAATGCTGGGCAAACTATCGTGGCTGCATCGGCAATGAGTCAAGCGCAGAAAAACTGACAGGCAGGAACCGTTGACAGCTACTACTTGCTGCCGTAGATTCCACGAGTCACCCAACTTTCCCAGAAAAATTGCCCAGAGACAGATCATTTCTCAAACTATTCATTTAGACAGATTTCCACGTAGAGAAGCGCCAGATTTGGTTTCTTGTGAAAAATTCAATCCCTACTTTTCTACAAGATCAACTTTCCTTCACAGGAGTCTTGGAATATGAACCCCGTCACTTTTCTGACAATTTTCCGAAAATTCAACACTCGACATTTTGTTTTCATCCTTGGAAGCCTTTTGATTTTTGCTTCAGCGATCTTGCTGCTGGCAAAACAGACTGGAGCCTTCCAACAACAAGGCCGAACACGAACCGGCAGCCAACAACAGCAAAACCGCGAACGTGTAAATCGCAGCGAAGAACGATCCAAAACGGCCGCTGAGAAAGAA
>CAZXHW010000135.1:0-12582 GCA_964639915.1 uncultured Heliomicrobium sp. | reverse complement strand
CGGCAACATCCGCTGCGGAAGTTTCCCCCTTTTTCTGCCCACTGCCACCGCAAATACATCCGCCAAAGCCCTGAACAAGCTTTCTTATCCGGCACGTACGTTGCTCACTCAAAGCTGTTGAACACTTGCCGGACCTGCAAACAATGAAATCAGGAGGAACGCCGCGATGGGAGAGCACAATGTGTCTGTTAATCAAGACCCACGTCAGGAACAGGCTTTCATGAAATCCTTGCTGGCTGATCTTGCCGCATTGGAGCAGATGATTGCTGCCGGGAAGATTGAAAGTGGCGTTCGACGCATTGGGGCTGAACAGGAAATGTTTCTGGTTAATCATTCCATGCGGCCAGCGCCGATTGCCTCGGAAGTTCTGCAACTGGCAAACGATGATCGGCTGACAACAGAAATCGGCAAATTCAATCTGGAAGCCAATCTTTCGCCGCGATTGCTGGCTGGAGATGGATTGCGGTGTATGGAGCGGGAAGTCCATGAGCTTGTCGCCATTGCCCGCCAGACGGCAAATTCCATCAATGCAGATGTGGTTTTGACGGGAATTCTTCCGACGATTCACCAGTCGGATTTAAGGCTGGAAAACCTGATTCCCAGCCCGCGATATTTGGCTTTGAACCAGGCGATGCAACAACTGCGCGGCGGCGCTTTCAACGTCCACATCAAAGGCCTGGACGAACTGCAAATGACGCACGACAACATCATGCTGGAAGCCTGCTGCACCAGTTTTCAGGTTCACCTGCAAGTCGGAGCAGAAGAGTTTGCGCGGCTGTACAACTGGGCGCAGGTGATAACTGCGCCGCTTCTGGCTGTGGCGGCCAACTCGCCAGTTTTCCTGGGCCACAGGCTCTGGCACGAAACGCGGACCGCGCTGTTTCAACATTCAACCGATGAACGATCCAATACGCGTCAATTACGCAGCCATCCTCCGCGCGTCAGTTTTGGGAACGGATGGATCAAGGATTCGGTGATCGAAGTTTTTCGCGAAGAGATCGCTCGATTCCGCGTGCTGCTGACAAAAGAAATTGACGAAGACCCGATGGAAGTTTTGGCGCGCGGCGAATTGCCTTCGTTGTCCGCGTTGCGTTTGCACAACGGCACGGTCTGGCGATGGAATCGCCCTTGTTATGGCATCAAAGACGGCGTGGCGCATTTGAGAATCGAACAGCGCGCCATGCCCGCCGGGCCATCGGTGCTGGATGAAATGGCCAACGCGGCGTTTTTCTACGGGTTGATGATGGCATTGCCAGCCGAATTCGGGGACGTTGATCGGCTGATGCAATTTGACGATGCAAAGGATAATTTTTTTGCCGCTGCGCGCCACGGATTGAAAGCGCAAATCAGGTGGTTAAACGGCATTGATCATCCTGTGGCTCCGCTGATCCTGGAACAGTTGATGCCGTTGGCGCGCGAAGGATTGAAACAAGCTGGCGTTGAATCGTCTGACATCAACCGTTATCTGGACGTGGTCGAAGAGCGTGTCCGCCGGGATCAAAATGGCGCGCAGTGGTCGTTGCGTTCCTTGACGGCAATGGGCGAGCAGGGCACTCGTGAATTGCGCAGCCGCATTCTGGTAGAACAAATGATTCAGCATCAGCAAGACGATGAACCGGTTCATCAATGGCCCTTGGCCAGGGCGGATGCTCCGCGCGATTGGAGCCATAGTTACCAAACCGTCCGCCAGTTGATGGCGACTGATTTATTTACGGTTCGGCCCGACGACCTGATTGATCTGGCCGCAAGCGTCATGGACTGGAAACACATACGGCACGTTCCGGTCGAAGACGACGAAGGCCGCCTTGTCGGATTGGTTTCTCACCGCGATTTATTGCGGCTGTTATCGCACGGCTTGCTGAGCAGGCAATCTAAACCCGTTGCCGTCAAGGAAGTGATGAAACGCGATTTGGTTACGGTTGCGCCAGACACGCTGACTTTGGAAGCGTTGAACATTATGCGTCGGTTGAAAGTCGGCTGTCTGCCTGTTGTCGAACAGGGCAGGTTAATTGGCATTGTTACCGCGTACGACTTTTTAGCATTATCGGCAGAAATCATCGAAAAGCAGTCAAACAACATTGGTGAGGCAAATTTCAATTAGCCGGGGAAAAGCCGGGGGCTTGATTCGATTTCCCAAGCTGCATAGTATGCAGATCTGCACAAGTCGGAAAGAAACCCAAAAATACAAAAGAAGGAGATTGTTGAGATGCCTTATTCTGAAATGATGATTAAACCGATGCGCGAGGATTTGACTCGAGTGGGGTTTGAAGAAACGCGCACGCCCGAAGCCGTTGACGCAGCGATCAAAAACTCCACCGGGACAGTTTTGGTCGTCGTCAATTCTGTTTGCGGATGCGCCGCAGGCAAAGCGCGCCCGGGGATTGCGAAGGCGCTGACCCACAGCGTTCAGCCAGACAAGAAAATCACTGTTTTTGCCGGAGCCGACATTGACGCCACAGCACAAGCACGCGGCTATTTCACTGGCTATCCGCCGTCATCGCCTTCGATTGGCCTGTTTAAAGATGGAAAGCTCATTTATATGATGGAGCGGTATCAGATCGAAGGCCGTAGCGCCGATCAAATCGCTGCCGAATTGACCAACGCGTTCGACAAATTCTGCGCGCCGCTGCAAGCTGCCGCGACCAATTAAAATTACATTCAACCTGCGAAAACTAAAGGCTGGAAGAGATGTCATCTCTTCCAGCCTTTAGTTTTCTAAAATCCCAGGGTTGACGGTTAGCCTAATCCGCGAATCGAGATCAGCATATTTTTCAGGCTGCTGGTGGCGTCAATTGCCGCTGTCGGTTCGTGGCCGCAATGCATCATGCAATTCTGGCATTTGGAATTGCCGCTCTTGCGCCCGTAATTGTCCCAGTTCGTCTCTTCCAGATATTCCTTGAAGCTTTGCGCGTACCCGTCGCTGAACATGTAGCAGGGTTTTTGCCAGCCGAAGATGTTGTAATTCGGGCTGCCCCATGGCGTGCATTCGTAATCAATTTCCCCCATCAAAAACTTCAGATAGAGCGGCGATTGATTGAACACCCATTTCTTGCCGCGCTTGGTTGAAAGCGGACCAAGCACCTGGCGGAAGAGTTCATTGGTTTTTTGCCGTGACAAGAAATGATCCTGATCCGGCGCTTTTTCGTATGCGTACCCCGGCGCAATCGTCATCCCATCCACGCCTAAATCCGCCAGCATGTCGAACATTTCGTGCAGCCCGTCCGGCGTTTCGCCTTCAAAAACGGTGGTGTTTGTGTTGACGCGGAAGCCGGCGGCTTTGGTTTTTTTAATGGCTTCGATGGCGATGTCAAAAATACCTTCGCGGTCAACCGAATGGTCGTGGCGCTCGCGCATTCCGTCCAGGTGAACGTTAAAGGTCAAATAAGGTGAAGGCTGGAACCGGTGCAGATTCTTTTCCATCAGAATTGCATTTGTGCAAAGGTAGACGAACTTTTTGCGCTCAATCATTCCTTTGGTAATGACGTCAATTTCGGGATGCAACAGCGGCTCACCCCCTGCGATGGTGACGACCGGAGCGCCACAATCGTCAATGGCTTTGAATGCCTGTTCCGGCGTCATGTTCTTTTTCAGAATTTCGCCCGGATACTGAATCTTGCCGCAACCGACGCAGGCCAGATTGCAGCGAAACAGCGGTTCCAGCATCAGAACCAGTGGGTATTGTTTAGTGCCTTTGATCTTTTGTTTGATTATGTACGAACCGACCATGGCGGCTTGCCGCAATGAAATAGACATAACTTCCTCGCTTCTCCTGATTATATTTTGGAAACGGTTTTATCCGCGGAACCGTGACTTATGCTAGCACAGAGGCTTTCTTTGTCACAAAATCGCGATGATGGACGAAATTGACTGGTTTGACAGCTCTCTGAAAAGAGACGATTTCTTATCTGACTGCGGAAAAGACCAGACTCCTTGTCGTCGGATTGGCCGCTTCAAGTTTCAGTCGTAATTCCTGGCCAAGAGCAATCTGAATATTACCAATTTTAAGAACTGCTCCATCATTTGAAAGAGATGGATGCTCGACGGGGGCACCTTCTGTTTCGGCGAAAACTGACGCTGGAATGAGCGTGCGGATTGGCGGTTCAATGATCTGCACGACAACTCCATCCGTGCGCAGCGCGATGACAGTGGCTGGGAATACGGTCCCTTCATGTCCCTGTAAAAGCTGGGCTTCGACGGTATCCAGGATGCTGCTTTCCAGGCGGTGGGAAAGGCTGTCGGATTTCGCCATTACCTTCGGCAACTGTGGAAGCGTTGCCAGCAAATCTTCTTCAGGCGATTGCCCTGAAGACAGGGTTACCAGCAAGTCCAGCACGTAACGATCCGCCAGTCGGCGAAGCGGCGCAGTAACGTGTGCGTAAAACGCAGCAATGGCAGCGTGCCGATCTTGCGGTGAGGGAGTTCCACGGAAGGGCGCGTATTGAGCGCCGCCTGTGACTCTGGCGGCTTGATGAAGCAGCACGGCATGTGTGGGAATGTGCGGGTCCAGGCTGCGCACAAAATCGTCGTAATCCATTTCCGCAGGCCAGGCGATTCCCAGCGCTTTGGCCGTCAATTTCAGCGACTGTAAACGGTCGCGGCGCGGAGGCGCCAGAGAGCGCAGCAAGCCAACGCCATGCTGAATCATGGTTTGAGCCGCGCCCATTCCAGTCATCAGTGAAATTTGCGCATTCCACTCTTCCACGTCGCTGGAAGTTTCAAATGCCAGCCGGTAGCCGCTGACTGCCGCTGTCCAACGTTGCACTTGCTGCGATGGAATGCGAAGGCTGACACCGCCGCGCTCCACTTCAAGCCGTTGCCGTTTGCGCCCAATCTCTTCAAGCAGGTTCAATGAAATTGACCATTCTTTTCCAGCAAGCAAGCCGCTTCCTGGTTGTTGTCTTTCCTGCGCCAAATGTTGGCTGACTTCGGGGTATGCAAGCTGCGCCTGACTGCGGATGATGGCGCGCGTAATGTCGAGCGAAACCACTTCAGCGTCTGCATTCAGCGTAAAGGTAAAGACGATGGCGGGGCGCAGTTCGCCTGCCAGCAGGCTTGCGCCGCCCTCACTTAAAACCGGCGGATAAAGCGGGGTTTTCAAGTCGGGGCTGTAAAGCGTCTGCCCCCTCTGCCAGGCTTCACGCTCGATTGCGCCGCCGTGCTGCACAAAGAACCCAACGTCGGCAATTGCATAACGCACCAAATAGCCGTCTCCCTGCCTTTGCATGCAAAGCGCTTGATCCAGATCGCGGCTGCCCGGCGGATCAATCGTGATAAACGGAATCGGTTGCAGGTCCAGGTATTGATCCGGCAATGCATCGGCAAGAAGTTCGCGGCGAGCCGCAGCGTCAGCCTCCGCAAGCACTTCGGGAGGAAACGCTTGCGGAATGTTTAACTCATCACGGATTTGCTGAAAGTTGTTATCTGGCAGGTTGTGATTGTCTGTCATAGCGGGCTTATGGGCTTTACCGGAAGAAGGCTGTGATTCACACGCCTTCTTCAGTTGTTGTTTTGGTCGAACGCGCGGCGAATTTTACCACCTGACCGCCGGGTTGTGGGGGATTTTGACGCGCTGAACAAAACTTTGCTCAAAGCTCGATGCCAGAATTCTCGGTTTCTACGCTTTGATGACCTTTGCTTCCGTTGTTGCGGGTACTTCTGCCATTGCTGGACGTGGATGTTTCTTGAACATTTTACGCAGCTTGTCTTGCGCGACTTCCATGTAAACGTAAACGACCGGCGTGATGTATAGCGTCAGAAGCTGTGAAACCAGCAAACCGCCGACAACCGCCAAACCCAAAGGACGCCGCGATTCCGCGCCTGCACCAAGGCCCAGCGCGATGGGAAGCGTGCCCAGCAGTGCCGCCATTGTCGTCATCATGATTGGTCGAAAACGCAGCAGACAGCCTTCAAAAATGGCATCCTCGGGCGTTTTTCCTTCATTGCGCTGCGCTTCCAGCGCGAAGTCAATCATCATGATTGCGTTCTTTTTGACGATGCCGATCAACATCACCAGTCCGACAAATGCATACACGTTCAAATCAACGCCGAAGATCATCAGCGTCAGCAACGCGCCAAACCCTGCCGATGGCAATCCCGAAAGAATCGTCAGCGGATGAATCAGGCTTTCATACAGGATGCCAAGCACGATGTAGATCACAACGATGGCCACCAGAAGAAGCAATCCAAGTCCGGCGAGAGATGATTGGAACACTTGCGCGGTTCCCTGAAACGAAGTGCTGATCGTTCCGGGCAGACGCATGGCGCTGACCGATTCTTGCACGCGATTTACCGCGTCGCCGATGGAAACGCCGGGCCGCAGGTTGAAGGAAATCGTTACCGACGGCAATTGTCCGGAATGGTTTACCGTCAACGGTCCTACGCCGGGTTTCAGCGTGGCCACGGTGCCAAGCGGAATTTGCTGCTTGCCATCAGTCGTACGGACATATAACTGCGACAATGCCGCCGAGTCGGCTTGGAATTCCGGCGCGACTTCCATAATCACGTGATATTGATTGCTGGGCGTATAGATCGTTGAAACCTGCCGCTGTCCATACGAACCGTAAAGCGCACTTTCAATTTGGTTTGCCGAAATGCCCAGCGATTGCGCTTTGTCGCGGTCAATGTCCACAGTGATTTGCGGACTGGTGATCTGCAAATCAGTTGTCACATCTTGCAAAATGGTTAGCTGGCGAATCTTTTCCTCTACTTGCGGGGCGAATTCATACAATTCCCGCGTGTCCGCGTCCTGCAATGTAAATTGATATTGCCCTTTGCTGGTTCTGCCGCCGACGTTAATTGCAGGTGGATTTTGCAAATAAACATTCAAACCCGGAATGCGCGAAAGCTTGGGGCGCAATTCTTGAATGATTTCATCCGCGCTCAGCTTGCGTTCGTCATGCGGTTTCAGACGAATCAAAAAGCGCCCGTTGTTTGACGTTGAATTTGGTCCGCCCGCGCCAACTGATGACATAAAACCCGCCACGTTTGGGTCTTTTTGCAAGATGGCAGCGGCTTCCTGCTGATGCTTGACCATCGCGTCAAACGAAATATCTTGCGCAGCTTCGGTGGTTGCATTGATTTGCCCGGTATCCTCGCTGGGAATGAAGCCTTTCGGGATTACCATGAACAGATAAACGGTCACGGCCAAAATCAGTCCTGAAGCGACCATCGTCACCACGCGGTGTTTCATGACCACTTCCAGCGTCCATTTGTAACTTGCCAGCATCCCGTCAAATACGCGCTCCGAAGCGTTGTAAAGACGATTATGTTTTTCCTTCTTCTGAGCTTTCAGGAAACGACTGCCGAGCATTGGAGTCAGCGTTAGTGACACAAACCCTGAAACCAGAATTGCCGCCATGATTGTGACCGCGAATTCCCTGAGCAGGCGACCTAAAATGCCCGCCATAAACAGTACCGGAATGAAAACTGCGGCCAGCGAAATAGTCATCGAAATGATCGTGAAGCCGATTTCGCGCGCGCCTTTCAGCGCTGCATCGAACGGTTTTTCACCCATTTCAATATGCCGGACAATGTTTTCCAGCATGACGATGGCGTCATCAACGACGAAACCTACAGAGAGCGTCAATGCCATCATCGAAAGATTGTCCATCGTGTAACCGAGCAGGTACATCAGCGCAAACGTTCCGAACAGCGACATTGGAACCGCCAGGCTAGGAATGATCGTGGCGGACAGGTTACGAAGGAAAAGAAATATCACCAGCACAACCAAGCCGATGGTCAGCAGCAGCGTGAACTTCACATCGCTGATGGATTCGCGGATGCTCTGGGATCGGTCAAACAGAATGTTCAGGTCAACTGCCGCAGGCATTTGCTCGCGGAACGTAGGCAGCAGATTTTTGACGCTGTCCACCACTTCCACGGTGTTGGTTCCGGGCTGGCGCTGAATGGCCAGGACAATCGCGCGCGTGTCGTTAAACCAACTCGCGGTTTTGTTATTTTCAACGCTGTCCATGACACGCGCCAGTTCCCCCAACCGCACCGGCGAACCGTTTTGATAAGCGACAATGATTGGACGATAGGCGGCTGCATCTTCAAGCTGGCCGTTGGCTTCGATGCGAAGCGATTTCTGCGGCCCCTGCAGCGTGCCGGTTGGCAGATTGGCGTTCGACTGCTGTATGGATTGCTGCACTTGATCCAACCCAATGCCGCGTGCAGCTAAGGCGTTTGGGTCAACTTGCACGCGCACGGCGTATTTCTGTGAACCGAAAACCGACACTTGGGCGACACCATTGATCATCGAAATCCGCTGCGCCAGCAATGTTTCCGCGTATTCGTCCACTGCGGATAACGGCAGCGTTGGTGAACTGAGCGTCAGGTAAAGCACGGGCTGATCTGCCGGATTAACCTTGCGGTAAGAAGGCGGTGAAGGCATTTCCGTTGGTAATTGCCGCCCCGCGCTGGCAATTGCCGACTGAACATCTTGCGCGGCTGCATCAATATCCCGGCTCAAATTGAACTGGATAACAATGTTCGTCGAACCTTGGGAATTGGTCGAGGTCATGTTGTCAATGCCGGCAATGGTAGAAAGCTGTTTTTCCAGCGGTGTGGCCACCGACGCCGCCATTGTGTCTGGACTGGCGCCGGGCAAACTGGCGCTGATGCTGATCGTCGGATAATCCACGTTGGGAAGCTCGCTGACGGGCAGCAATCTGTATCCCATAATTCCGAAGATCAAAATGCCCACCATCACCAGCCCCGTAGCAATGGGGCGGCGGATAAAAAGTTCTGCGATGTTCATGGCTTATTCTCCTGCCTTACCCGTTGCTGGCGTATTTTCACGAGCTTGTGCAGGCTTTCCGCCTTCATTCGCCGCTCTGATCTTGCTGCCAGGGCGTAATCGCAACTGGCCGTCGGTTACAACGGTTTCGCCAGCAGATATACCACTGCTGATGATTGTCTTTTCCCCAGCAGTTCTTTGCACTTCTATATCGCGTGATTCGACGGTTTGATCCGATTTGACGACGAAAACGTAGCGCCCTTTTTGCCCCGTCTGTATGGCGGCGGCAGGAACGACAATGGCGTCCGGCTGAGTGGTCAGCGTAACTGCAATATTCACGAATTGGCCTGGCCAAAGCCGCTGTTGGTCATTAGCAAACGTCGCTTTCAACTTCACTGTTCCTGTTGCTGTATCAACGGCATTGTTGACGAAACTTAGCGTGCCCTGTTCCGCTGGACCACTGTCATTTGGAATGGTTGCCGTAACCGGAAGCTCACCCTGCGCCATATACCGTTTGATGTCCGGCAACTGTGTTTCCGGCACAGAGAAGGTGACAAAAATCGGGCTGACTTGATTGATCGTCACCAGCGGGTTTGTGTCATTAGCTTTAATGACGTTGCCCTGATGGATCATCAACGTGCCGGTGCGTCCGCTGATTGGCGCGCGAATGTCCGTATAGCTCAACAGCACTTTCGAGGCCGTTGCAGCGGCTTTTGCCGCGTTCACGCTTTCCCGCTCCGAAGCGATAGCGGCTTGATCGGCTTTGACCACCGCTGCAAGCGCATCTGCATTGGTGCGTGCCTGATCATATTGTTCCCTGGAAATGACGCCTTCTTTGAAAAGCGTTTCATATCTTTGCGCAGTGACTTCGGCGGTCTTGGCTTGCGCCATATCTTTGGCCAGATTGGCTTCGGCTTGTCGTTGTTGACCAAACGCCCTGGATTGATTAGCCGACGCCTCCGCGACGCCCGCTTGAGAGGGGCGTGGATCAATTGTAAAAAGCGGGTCGCCCTTTTTTACGAATTGTCCTTCGGTGAAATGAACCTTGGTCAATTGACCATTCGCTTCCGAAGTGACGGCGACTGTGGAAGCTGCTTCGACATTACCGATTGCTGTGACTTGCAGAGGTACAGATTCCAAAGTCACATTGGCAGTAGTTACCGGCACAGCGGGAGGCTGGTTGGATTGTGCCGCTTGTTGTTTTTTCTCAAATAGTCTGGGAAGCAAAAACGCCCCAACAATGATCAGGGCGAAAATTGTCATCCAAGCGAACTTGCGATCTTTTAAGTTCAATAAAAGTGTTTTGTATGAGCGACTCTCCATGACGTGTACTCCTAAAATGCAACTTTGCATTCATCCATCTCCTGATCGAAGCTGTATGAACCGGCTACAAACTTCGACTTTCTTTATAAGCAGCGGGCTAAACAGCAACTGATATGCCGATGACCAGCCACACCAATCGTGACGGGAGCTGCATGTTTTCGGTCACAAAAGCGAAATTGCTTGGGAGGAATTAACGCAAGGACGCTTATCTCTGTTGTTGCCGGCCTTCACGATGACTTTTGCTTTTTACAAACCTGCTTCATTATCGCCGCCATGCATTACGACGAAGACGAACAGTTCATTGCCTGTCCCTCCTGCCAACGGGTGAATTCGACAAGCTATGACGTTTGCCCAAACTGCGGCTACATACTTCACGCAAGCTCCATCCGCGTGCGAGGCGCAATTTCGGTTGTGCTGGGATTCTTGCTGGCGGGCGGAATGACCTACCTGATGTTGGTGATTGCTGCCATCATTCGCCACTCCGCCGACCCCAGGGCAACAGTTCGTTTTAACGGCAGTCCGATGGCAGCAATGGGCATTTTCGCTCTTTTGGGGATTGTGCTGTTATTCGGGATTATCTGTATCGTAATGGGCGGCTGGATGTTGCATTATGGTTGGCGCAATCCAAAGCTGAAGCGGCTTGTCTGGAAGTTCGCCATCCTGTTTTGGCTTATTGGAATGGGCGTCTATGTGATTGACCTGTTTTATGGCACTCCCTGAAAATCACGATGTAGACTTTTAAGAGAACAGGTAAAACCGTCAGTTCCTGGCAGTAGAATAAAATGGGATGATCTGTGAGGAATCCTTCCGATTTTTGAGCCGTGGCTGTAGGCTTTGCTTGCTGGTAAGCAAATGGTGCAGAAGATTGATGTTGCGGAGAAATATAGCCAATGAATAACCAGGAAAAAATTGTAGAAGAAGATTCTGGAAACGAAGTCATTCAGGATGTGTCCATTGTCGAGCTCGAACCTGAAGCCACGCAGGCCGGGGAAGATCATCGCACCCGGCAAATTGTGGAAAAAGCTGCCGTTGACATCAGCGAAAGAGAAACCGGCGGTTTGAACCGAAAGGATATCCTGATTCTGGTTGTTGACGATCACACAGACAGCGCCGCCCTGCTTAGCTTTGACCTGCAACGCCAAGGTTATCGAGTGGTCACGGCTTCGAACGGAATAGAAGCAATCAAGATCGCTTCCTTGATGTTGCCGAACCTCATTCTGATGGACATTGGTATGCCGGAGCTGGATGGTTTGGGAGCGACAAGCAAGATTCGTGAGAACGACGCGCTTCGCACCGTCCCGGTGGTTGCCGTTACTGCGTTTACGACATCGGGATTTCGGCGCGCTGCTTACGACGTTGGATTTGATGGGTACATCACCAAGCCAGTCGAGCTTCAGCAGTTGCATGAACTGATCAGCCGGCTGCTGACGCAAGCCGAAGAAAAGAAAGCCACACCGAGCAGCTTTGGTATCAGCTTTGAAACGATTGAGAGTTGATGATTGGCCACGGAAACCGAAAATCGCTCATCACTTTTGGGGTTCATGGGCTTGGCTAAACTTGAATCAAAGGTTTGGCCAAGATGTGACTTTCGTTTTTCCCAAACCTGCAATCGAGTTTTTGTGTAGTTGCTAATATGATCCGACTGCACAATTGGGCTATGAACTACTCAGTGGAAGCCCGATGTTGTCTGAATAGGGGATTTCCCGAAGTAAAGTTGCTGTTTTCCCTGATTGACGCCCTCTATACATTTTCATATTTTAGAACACGTAGGTAGTTCGAGATTTTTCTGACATGCAACAAGCTTGGCCCGCGAGTTTTAAAGCTCGCGGGCCATTGTTTTGTTAATCCCCGAGAAGATTTTTTCTATGACCGAAATGCACACGCACTGTTCCCGCTACCTTCACTTCGACCTCATATCCATGCAAGACCTGTTACTGCGTTTGAGAGCTTTTACCGTATCGCCCATATTTTAGATGCTAAATCCTACCGCAGCTTTACTGTCTGCCTCCTCGCCATTCCTTCTAACCACTGATGTTATAGCTTCAAACGATTTTTCAGGAATATATAATTGCCGGTTTTTCCATAACAGACGGTAAAGGCCTATCGCTTGCTTAGATTTATCGAGATAGAAGTGTCAACCTGACACTCAAAATATAGTAAATGATTCAAACAAAGGAGAAGTTGTATGCGTCAAATGTTTTTAGCAGCCACGTGCTTGCTTTTGCTAACGCCTTTTACATTCGCCCAATCCGACAAGAAGGGGGAATTTTTTGTGGGTTACTCAAACCTTCAGGCCGAAGGAATTCCAGACCAAAACAATCCGGGAAATGCCTTCGATAATGATTTTTTTGATCGTCGGAAAGGGCTACATGGTGTGAACGTAGCTGGAACCGGCTACTTTTTCTCGCGGTTTGGAATCACTGGCGATTTTTCTTTCCACCGCAACGAAGACGTGACCGATTTTACCGGTGGGCGCGGCACGCTTGATACTCGCCAGATGTACTTTATGGCTGGACCGCAGA
>CAZXHW010000134.1:0-12590 GCA_964639915.1 uncultured Heliomicrobium sp. | reverse complement strand
GGGCGATTACTTAACAGGATGCGAACCGAAGCTATCAAATTCACTGTGAGATAGCAACCAATTATTCCCGCAAAAATCCACCAACCCGGCGAGAAAACTAACCCGAAAACAATAGAGCCGAAAAGAGATGCGACGAAGGCCGGAGGAATAAACTGTCGCAGCGACATTTGGCGAGGATGTTTCTGCAACACACGCACTTTCCAGTATCCGTACTGATAATACTGTTTGAACAGTTTTTTCATCGTGCCCCGGCTGTAATATTTCGATTGCACGTCCGCTGCCAGCAACAATTTTGCGCCCAGCTTCCTGAGCCGATAGTTGTATTCGTCGTCCTGATTGCGAATTAGTTCTTCGTCGTACCCACCGGCACGCTTGATGATCTCTTTGGTGTAAACCGGAAAGGCGATGGTGTCGGCCAGCATTGTTTTGCCTTTTATTGTGCGGAACGCCGAACCGCCTACGCCAAAAGCCGAGCTCATGGCTGCGGCAATCACCTGGGCAATTGCGGTTTCGCCGATGGTTTCAATTGGCCCGCCGACTCCATCAACCGCTTCAGTTTGCAAATGTCCGACAGCGTTGCGAATGTAATCCGGCGCGATTTCACAATGGCCATCCACGCGCGCGATGATTTCGCCTTCAGCCAGTTCGGTCGCGCAGTTCAATCCGGTTGGCGCAATTTTGCCGGGATTATCTATCAGCCGGATGTTGGCAAAACGGGACTGAAATAGCTTCACGATTTCCCGGGTCGAATCATTCGACATGCCGTCGGCGATGATGATTTCCATCCGCTCCGCTGGATAGTCCTGTTCGGTGACTGCCGTCAGGCTGCGGACGATGTAGCCAGCTTCATTGCGGACGGGCATGACAACTGTGACGAAAGGAAGTTCTTGGGGCTTATCCATTACGGTCTGAGGGTATATCTTTGCCAAGCAGAGATACAACGGCCTTAAATTTGCCGGATTTGGTTCTTGGGATTTCGGCGACTGGTTCGACGATGACTTTTACTTCTGCGCTTAAGCGTTGCTGCACGCGAGCGATGATGTCGCGGATGTCGGCTTCGTTAAACTCTGGTGTCGGAACGATTTTAACGCGAATTCGATCCAGCGCTTCCTGAATGATCTGGCCTTCGCGGACGTTGGGTTGATTGACGAAAATGCCGTGAAAGCGAACCAGTTGCCGTCCGTCCGGACCCGTGACCACATCTTCGATTCGTCCGACGACTTCCTTGATGATCGGCATTCCTCGCCCGCAAGAACAGGCTTCGCCATCCCAAGCCGCCAGATCGCCGAGCCGGAACCGTATGAACGGCTGCGAATAGTGCATCAAGCTGGTCGCCACGACTTCACCGACTTCGCCCGGATCGCAGTAGCTGCCGTCCGGTCGAAGAATTTCAACCACGCCAACGTCCGGGCTGACGTGCAATCGTCCGGCTTCGCATTCGCTGGCGAACAGCACGTTTTCGACTGTGCTGTATTCTTCAAAAACCCGGCAGCGAAAAGCCGATTCCATCACGCTGCGCATTTCCGGTGTCACTTTTTCGCTGGTGGTAATGATGGCTTTCAGCGGCGGAACGTCCAGCTTTTCCGCCAGAATGAATTTTGCCAGCAGGGAATACGAAACCGCATACCCGGTCAGCCACTGAACCTTATGCTTTCGCAGCGCTTCGACATAAAGCCGCGCTGTGTCTTGACGCAGGTGAAACGGCGAAAAGTACACTTGCCGCTCGACCAGATTGAAGCGATAAAACGGCCCTTTGCTCAGGGGATCGGGCTCCACCATTCGCCCGGAAAACGTTGCGCGCGGAACTGTGAACGAAACGCCAGCCCAATTTGCCGAACGCGCTTCACGAACCGCCATCGAAGCTCTGAGTTCAGCCGCCGTCCACAAACTGGCGATGGGCGTTCCTGTGGAACCGCTGGTAAAAAACGTCAGCGGTTTTTCAATATTCAAATCCTGGCGCAAGAACGCACGTGGGTTAGCGCGAATCGGGTCTTTTTCCAGCAGCGGTAAATCTTTTAATTGTCCGGCTTGCGCGGCTTTCTTTTCCGCTTCATTCCAGGTGTCGCGGTAAAACGGAACATGCTCAGCCGCCGCGCTGAGTAATTCCTTCAGTTTCGCTTGTTGCCATGCTTGCCATTCGTCGTGATTGAACCGGTCACGCGCCAGAAAATCACTAAGCGAGTGTTGGTAATCGCCGCCAAACCGTTGCCAGTACCAATACAGCCCGAAGCCGCTGACAGCAGCATGCTGCGCCCAGACTGGCAATTTGGCATAAACGCTATCGAATCTTCCCAAGCAAATCTCTCCACATCGGCAAGACGTTTTTCCAGTCGAAACTTTCGGCTTTGCGGCGTGCATTGCGCGAAAGCCGTTCGGCCAATTCTGGTTCAGTCAGCACGCGGCGAACGGCTGCGGCCATCGCTTCAGCGTTATCTGGCGGAACCAGCAGGGCGTCTTCGCCATCTTCCAGCAAGTAAGACAAACCGCCGACATTCGTGCTGACGACCGGCAAGCCGCAAGCCATCGCTTCGATCACGCTGACCGGCGTGTTATCCACGCTGGTGGTGTTGATAAATATGTCGCCACGATTCAGCCGTTGCGGAACTTCGGAATTGGCGATGCCGCCGGTAAACAGGACCGGTTCATCCACAATGTCACACGAAGCGTCACGAAGAGGAAAAGAACCCTCTTGCGTTTTCTTCGTGTTTTCTTCGCGTTTCTTCGTGGATGAAAAAAGAAGTCTTGCCGCTTGCCCTGTTCGCTGCCAACTGCCGTCGCCTTTGTCCGGGCCAATCATCGTCAAACTGAGTTCGGGAAATTCTTCGTGCAGCTTTGCGGCGACTTTAACCGCCAACACAGGGTTGTAAATCTGATGAAAGGAACGCAGCCACACCAATTTTGGCTGTGCCTGAGAGCGTAATCGAAATTCATACCGTCCAAGTTCTATCGGGTTTGGCAGCAATTGAATGTCGTCGCGGTAAGGGCGCATCAGTTCGGCCAGGTAGCGCGACGGAGCCGTGACCACCGCCGCTTTGCTAAGCGTATTGGCGACACGTTGAGGATGTAGCTTGGCAAATTCCGGCAATGCGCCTCCGTGCATGGAAATCACGAACGGGCGACCAAGCTTTTCCAGCAACCACGAAACGGCTTCGCCCCATAAAAATGCTCGCCCACTGTACAACCCGACGATTGCGACATCGTATTCCCGGCGCTTTCGTAGGGAAGTTGCCAATATATCCAGGCTGCGCATCAGGCCGGAGCGACGTGACGAAACGCAGAGGATTGCTTCCGCTTCGGTGCGCAACCGATTGGCCAAGTCTTCGGCGACAGAATGGCTGCCGTTTTTGTGCGAAAGAAAGCTGGAAACCAACAGGATTCTAGGAAGTGAGCGGGGAGAGATTCCACCAGCCGCTTTATCGGTAGGCATAATCATTGGCGGGCGGAGAGGCCGTCGCTCGCTTTTCATCCTCATCCGTAAAGATAAACATCGCGGCGCTTAACCCAAATAGAAACGCAGGCGCAACGGTTCGCATGGCGACCGAAGCCATGCTCAGGAAACTCCAAACGGTCAGCGCCACGACAATGGCTTTGGCTGGGGGAGTTTGCGCGCGCCGGAAATGGCGCCACGCCAACCCCAGCATCAACAATAATGCTGCCAATCCGAAAACGCCGTGTTCGGCCAATAAACGCGAAAATTCCGTGTGTGCGGCGGCTTTGTTGTGTCCCTGTCGGAACAATTTGGCTTGGCCAGGGCCCACGCCAAACAACATGTGTTCGTTAAACACTTCCAGGTCGTCAATGATGATCCGGTCGCGTCCTGACATGCGTGTATCGCTGAACCTTTTGGAAAGGGCGCCGGTTGTGAACTGATCCAATTGCGGCAGCACCAGAAAATTCACGACGACAAACACTGCGACAGCGCCAAGCGCGAATTGCGCGCGTAATCGGCGATCACGAATCAAATACAGCGAAGCCAGAATTGCAGCTGTGCCAGCCGCATACAAGCCGCCGCGCGAAAATGTCAGCGCGCTTTGCGCCAGCAGAAATATTGCTGTCACAAGCAAGGTGATTTTCAACGAACGCGATACGTTTTTGTTGAACAGCCATAAAAACGCAGCCAGCGCGCCCAGGCCTAAAACGGCTGAAACCTGGTTGGGGCCGTATCCGCCGCTGGTGGCAAAGTTCGAACTGTTGTTAAAGCTGAGCTTTGCATTGGCCAGAATGCCGAACAAGGCAATCGAAGCGATGGAAACAATCGGACAGATCAATGCCAGAAACATTCGCTGCAACTGTTCGGCTGAAAAAGTGACTTGCCAGAAAAACCAGGTGCAGACGGCCAGCGCCAGTGGACCTGACAAGTTGAAGCTGATTTGTTTCCTCAGCTCTTCGGAGTCCATATTGGCGGTCGGCAAAATGCTGGATGGCAGCAGCAAGGCGAAAAACAGAAAGGGCAAAAATGCACCGCTCAATTTTCCGGTTCGAACCATCGTCAACAGCAAGAACGCAATAATGCTGTATTTGCCGAACTCCCAGAAGAAGGAGGTGCCAACCATTCGCCACAAAACTTCAGCGCCGACAATGTACGCGCAAATCCAGGTGACGTTTTCGGTTCTGGGTGAAAGCGCTGACCACCAGATTCCAAACAACGTCAGGACGCCCATGTGCAGAATCGCAACGGCAGGAGAAATTAACATCAGCGGCCCAAGCAAGGCATGCAACACCAGCAGCGCAGGAATGATTTTGGAATCAGGAAGTCCCAGGACCCGAATCAACTGTTGCGGCATTTGTCGGGCTTGCGGGCGGCTGCCAGACAGGTTGGGATTCAACGGCGTGACGAAAGTTCGATCTATCATGTAATGCTCCTACCGATTGCGGGCACGGGCACGATGTAACACTTCTTCATACATTCGGCAAACCTCAGCGATAACGGCGCGCGAACTGTATTTCGCAAGCACCCGCTTGCGCAGCTTTTCGCCGAGTTCATGTCGTCGCTCAGCCGATTGCAGCAGCGTAATCAACCCATCGGCCAGTTTGTCAGGCTGGGCAGGAGGAACCGGAATTCCTGCACTGCCAAAATCCAGAACTTCAGCGCATTGGCCAACTTCGGTTGCGACGACGGGCAATCCAGCAACGCCGTATTCCAGCAGCGCCATCGGCAGCCCTTCGGAAACTGAACTCAGCACGCCAATATCGCACGCGCTGAGAAGTTGCGGGATGTTTTTTTGTTGTCCCAGCAAGGTGACATTGTTGATCAATCCCAGGTTGACCATTTCAGAAGTCACGGTTTTCAGGTAGTTCGCGTCGCGCGCTTCGCCCGCAAGCAACAAGTGGGCGTCGGGAACCTGTTCAATCACAAGCTTCATCGCGCGAAACAGCGTTGAATGGTCTTTGTCGGGATGAATGTTGGCAACACAAACAATTCGCCTTCCTGATTTGCCTGGCAATTCGATGGGCGGCTGGATTGCGCTTTCACTGACGAAGTTGGGGATATAGCGAACTAGGTCGGCGGGCACACCCAAACGACGCTTTGTCCATTCGGCTAAATCCTGATTGACGACGATGACGCCGCTGATTTGTCGGGCGACCAGGCGGTAAATACGCGCAGCCCTGTCTTCCATGGCAAATCGGCCTGTGTGGTGATGCCAGATCACTGCGGGACGCGGCGGGAAAACCGCTGCTGCAAGGGCAACGAAAAGCGAAGTGTTATGCGCGTGCAGCAAGCGAATGTCACGGTCGGCAATGAATTCTTTCAGCCGCAGGATCGCTTTCAGATCAAATCGTCCACGTCGTTCCAGTCGCAAGCGCTCTACATCCGTGGCCACCGAATCCGCCAAAGCTCCGTCGCGGCGTGTGGTGCAGAGGAAACCGTTGTATCGGTCACGCGGCAGGTGGTTGACCAGATTGACGGCCATTCGCTCGGCTCCGCCGCTGTCCAAGGTGTCGGTAATGTGCATCACACCTGGCAAATTGTTTTGCGTGCTCGCTCGCCGGACACGAGGCGAACCCAAAATGCCAGGGATCAATGCGAATGATAAACCGATGATTGGTGTCAAATACCGCAAGATCGAAAGCGTCAGAATTGTCATTCCCCAGAAATAAAGCAGCGTCAGGGCAATTCCAAAAAACAACTCCCTTGTTTGCCCGCCAGCTTTCCAGGCACGCCAGCCGCCGACAGCTACCAAACCCAGATAGGCAATTTGAAGCAACAGAATCAGGCCTTCGCGGCGGCCACTGTCGGTGGCATACCAACTGCGGGCGGCTTTGATCAGCAGCAATTTGACCAATGCCATGGGCTGTGGGCTGGCTTCGTCGCGCACGACTTTGGCGATGCTTGGAAGGGAAGTCATCTCGTCAAAGCGCGCATCAATTCTCTGCATCATCTCGCGCACGTCTTCGGGAACGGACACTGCCTGGCGGTATTTTTTCAAATTGACGGCAAAACGCAGTCCGTCACGAATGCTGGGAACCAGATTGCCGCTCAGCAACACGATCTTGCCCGTGCGCGCGTAAACCCAAATCTGCCAGGGAAAAATTGCCAGCAGGTTCCCAAACAGCAGCAAACAAACCAGCGTCAGCCGCATCCGCAAATGCTGGCCCCGCGTCGCCAGCAGCAATCCCAATCCCATCATCACCATTGCGCCGAGTCCGATGGGGCGAATCAGCGCCGCGATCCCACCCAGAAATCCGGCCAGCACGTAAAATTGCCATTTTGCTTGCCGCCAATAAGCCGACCACAGCAAGCAGACGCTTCCATAAAAAACGGCCATGAAAGGGATTTCGCTGCTGGGTTGTTTGGACAGCCACAGAATTGGCGGATAGCTGATCCAGGCCAGTGCAGCGACAAAGCCACCAATGTTTCCCCACAGCTTTTGGGCGAGCAAAAAAACGAACACCGCAGCAAACAGATGACTGACTACTGTTAAGCCCCAATTGGCCGTTTCGGGCGAAAGCGAAAACCAGGCTGCAAGTTTGAACGCCGTCGCCAACAGCAATGGATAGCCCGGCGGATAATGCGTTCCAGGCAAACCGCTGTTTGTGACCAGCCCTTTCCCCGCCGCCAAATTTTGCGCGACGGGTTCGTAATAATTCAGGTAATCGGAGTTTTCGTTGGCTGCCGGACCGGCAGGAACAAAGCGCCAGAAAATCAGCAAGGTGACCAGCGAACAAAGCGCTACCAGCAAGACAAACGATCTAGGCGATGGGGAAGAGGACGAATGATGTTTCAAGCGTTCAAGAAGTTTCACTTCAGCCTATCGCCGATTGGTATTTGCCAGTGTTTGCTGAGCAAATCGCGCAGAGCTTCCCGCAACCCTTCGAGCGAATAATTTCCGCTCCAGGCTGCGGCGTCCTTGCCGATTTCGAAATGCTCAAGGGGCTGACTGATAATTTGCCGCAAGGTTTCAGCCAATGCTTTGGCGTCACCCGGTTGAATGACCAAACCGCGCGGTTTTGGCGTTCCAACTCCCAGCATCCAGGGAACCAGACCGCGATCCGAACCAATGCAAACCTGCCCAAACGCCATTGCTTCGGCAATTGCTTTGGGCCAGCCTTCGGTTTCTGAAATCAAAATCAGCACGTCGGCGCGTTCGTAAAAATCGAGCACTTGGTCAAATTCCACGCCACCGGCAAAGCGGACTTGTTGTTCAAGTTTTGATTCTGTAACGCGTCGCTGCAAGGCTTCCCATTCCGGGCCATCACCGACAATGTCGCATTCAACAACGACTCCATCGGCTTTCAGCGCTGCTAGAGCTTCGATGATGGAATGAACGTTCTTGGACTTAGACAATCTGCCGACAAAAAGCACGCGTAGGTTTCTGTTCGACAGATGGGCGGCGTGTCTGTTTTCGGCTGCGGCTTTGGCGCGGGCAGACTGTTGAGCGTTCAGCACAGAAGTGAAAAACGGAATTACGTGCGGCGGTTGATTGGGCCATTCGCCGTAAACAGTTACCGGCGCTCGCCACCAGTTCGATTTCAGGATTTCGCGTTGCCAACGCACAGTGCGCGGTTCGCCGGGATAACCCGTCCATTGGCCTGCAAACTTGGCGCAACGGCGGCGTTGCAGCAACGGCAACACCAAGGATGCCAGCAGGGAAATGCTGGCCGGCGAACGCAGATGGAACGCGTCGCTTAGTAATGCTGCTTTGGTGATCGCATAAAGCATTTGTGGAATTTCCCAAAGCTTGGTTGCTTCTTGGTTCATTCCGCGGCCTTTGTCGCGGCGATAAGGAATCACCTTGATGCCGGCTGAGCGTTTATAGGGCGCCCAGAATTTCGGTGGCGGGCCTTGATCAAGCGGCGCAACAACGATCAATTCATCGAATAGCTGGTGCCAGACGTTCATTTCCAGCACGAACGGTTCGTAGGTCCACCATTGGCCTTCATGAAAAATATGCTGGCAGGTTGTCGCGACGCCAAGTTTCATCTGGGCAGAATTGGAAAAATAGGCAGGGGCTTACTTTGCGGCGCTTGCTGCGCACTTGGCATAAAACTCCTGGTTGCGGCTGACCAATGTTTCCACGGAAAACAGATTCACTGCTCGCTGCCTTGCCTGAAGTCCAAAATTGCGGCGCAAGTTTTGGTCTTGTAATAACAAAATGAGTTTTTCAGCAATCGAGTCTGGGTTATGAGGATCACAGAGTAAGCCGGAAACCCCGTCTTCGATTGCTTCGGGACCAGGGCCGGTTTTGCTGGCGACCACGGCTTTCCCCATTGCCAACCCTTCCAGCCAGGCCAGCGGCATTGCTTCCATGTGTGAAGGGTAAACACAAATCGAAGCGCGCGCCATCATCCCGGGCAATTCGGAATGCGCAATCATTCCGTGGAAGACAATCCGGTCGGATAATTCTGCCGGTATCATCTGGCGGAGCTTTTCTGTAAAGGATTCACTGGTGACCGGGTCGTGCCAGTCTCTGCCAGCAATCCACAAACGAGCATTCGGCACATTTGCGACAATCTGGGGCATAGCCTGGACAAGCTGGCGCACACCTTTTTTTTCACAGACTGTTCCCGCAAAAAGTATCAACCCGTCTTCTTCCAGGTTGGAAGGTTGTGGCGAGAAGCGTGATGTGTCCACAGGGTTTGGCAGAATGGCGATCGGTTGGTCACCAAGCTGCAAAAGCTGGCGCGTTGTTTCGGCCACATACTGGCTAACCGCGCAAAGGTGATCGGCTCGCGAAAACGAACGCCGTTCCAGCCAACTGCGCCAAGGCTTTGGCTTGGCGCCTAGCGTGGAAGCAAAAAATTGATGGCCGCCGTTCATGCGAATTACTTTGGCGGCGGGAAAGTTTTCGGGAATCATTGCCAGACTCAACTCCGGTCCTTCCACAACATCAATCGCATCCTGGCTATGAAGATAGCGCAAAACGTAACGCAGCTTGGCGCCGTTCAGTAGAAAGCCCGTGCCCGGCAATTTTGCATGCGGCACGCGAACTACTCGAACGCCTTCGTCAGATTCATCAAGGATTTTTTCGCAATCGTAAAGCCCTATAACCGTCACTTTGTGGCCACAACGCACCAAAGCCCGCGACAAGGTTTGCGTAAAGCTGCCCACGCCACCGTGCCGGCCTGGAGGGTATTCATTGCAAAGAAAGCAAATATGCATCAGTGGATTTTTGGAGTGCTGTGCTCTCGGCACAGCTTTGGAAGTCTTTGGGGTTGTCGCGTCTCGTTATTCTGGCAAAGCCCGGCCAGAGAATTCGACTATCAAAGCTACGCCAAAGGCGTCGCACTCCAAATATGCCGCAGCGTTTCGACGATTTTTTGGCTGGCTTGTCCGATGGGCAAGGCGACTTCCAGTTCTACCAGCCGTCTTCGCGCATCACGGTCAAGAGCAGGGTTTTCAAGATAGGCGTTGATGTGTTCAGCCAGTTCTTCGCTTGAGCGAGCAAAGCGCGCAGCGCCGATTTGGACAATCGGACGGTAATGGTCAAAGCGGTAGTAATACTCCCACAGCGGTTTGCCGTGCGGAGGCGGGTCGGCAACATCAAATGCAATATTGACAACCGGACGGTCGTGAATCGCAAAATCCAGTGTCATCGTCGAAGCCAAATTGATGTTCAAATCAGCGTGGCGCGTCAGGTTGGCCAGAAACTGCACATCGTCCGGCGAAGGAATGACGCTGGCCCAGTTGCCCGATTCAGCGTGAATCCAGAAAGGTGCAGCGTAAATCAGTTCCGGGTAATCACGCCGCACTTCGTCGTAACGAATGCCGTCATCCACCGGAGCAGGCCGCAGCAAAACCTGTGGGTTGTTTTTGATCTTTCCGCCTCGAATCAGTTCCATCAGCATGCGGATGTGCAGGTGGTCTTCCGGCGCGGTTCCCGTGTCGCCGCCTGAATAACAAATCAATGGCCGCGAAGGATCAGCTCCGACACGCGCGAAAAACTCTTCGCGCGACCAGTGAAGTTCTGACGCCGCGTAAGGATCAAACTGTGGGGTACCAACTACGTGAACTCTGTCCGGCGTCACGTCCGGGTAATACCGCAGCAGTTCGCTGCGCATCAGCTCGCTCCATACCAAAAAGTGATCGAACGGAGCGGCAATGCGGCCTTTGCTGGTCAAATTGTCCCAACTGAAGATAAACGTGGCAGTCGGAATGCCCAGGCTTTGCGCCGCCAGCGTCGCGGGCAGTACTTCCGGCGGACGTTGATGCGAACAAAACACCACGGATGGTTTTGTTTGCTGAAACAAGCGCCGGTAATGTTCGACTTCCGGCAGTCGCGTGACAACGCTGGTTTGCCAGCCGTCCAGCAATCGAATTCCCGCTTGTGAAGCGGTCAAATGTCCAATAAATCGAGCCGTTCGTTGAATGATCTGTCTGCGCCAAGAGCCTGTGATGGGTTTGCGGCGGTTGTTTTGCATCGAAAACGTATCAGCCCATTGCATATGCGCATAAGCCAACGCGTAGCGCAAAACCATTGAAACAGGCGTTTCCTTGTAAGGCGCCAACCGTTCCCATTTCAGATTTTGTCCAAAACCGTTGCGGTAATCGGGCAGCAGATTTTCCGGAATCGAGTGCAGCACGTGGCAATCGGCCACCTGACTCGCCTTCCTCAAAAAATCGCCAATCACAAAATTGCGAACGCCAACTCCGTCCGGAATCAGCAAAGTAATATTCACCGTTGATCTTCCAAAAGTTTATTCGAGTAAAAGCTTATTTGGGCAGATAGGTCATCTGCCGGCAGTAAAATTCTTTCAATTGCGCCAGGATTTTGTCGTGGTGGTAATGCTGTTCGCCGTAAGCGCGCGCTGCTGATCCCATTTTTGCGCGCAATGCCGGATCGCCGAGCAGCTTCAAGATCGGATTGACAAACGCATCTTCCAGATTCGGATCCGGCACAAACAAGACGGTGTCTTCGGTATAAAGCTCGCGCAAGATTGGAATGTCCGAAGCCGCGCAAGCCAGACCACAAGCCATTCCTTCCAGCAACGAAAGCCCAAATCCTTCCCCGGTGAACAGGGTCGGGAAGACGTAAACATCCGAAGCCTGGTAACACGTCGGAGTTTCTTCGGGCGGAACTCGCCCCTGCAATCGCACATTTTCTGTCAGCCCAAGATTGACTGTCAGGTCACGCAAATAATTGATGTAACTTTGCTCTCCGCCACCGGCAATCCACAAAATTGCGTTCGGAAATTCCGCCACAATTTTCTGCCAGCATTGCAGCACAACGTGCGCGCCTTTTTTCGGCACCAGCCGGCTCAGCCAAAGCACAACCGGAGCATTGGCTGGCAATTGCCACTTTTTCCGCAGTTCCTGCTTTTGCTCATTCGTCACCGGATGAAAGCTATCCATATCAATCCAGTTCGGAATGACGTTCACCAGTGGCTCATATCCGCTTACGCGTTGGCGGTCAAAATGGTAACAGGCCAGCGTGGATGCCCAGACAGTGTCAAAAGAGTTTAAGTTGTAAATTTGCCCGCCAAGAGCGGCTGGCAAATGATAGGAAAGCCCCTGTTGGTTCAGTATCAAGCGGCAAGGCCAGTCTATCTTTTCTCGCAGCAGTTTCCCGAATTTGTAATTGTCATAACAGACAACCACTTTGGGTTTTAGGCGGGGAAGCGTCTCCTGAATTTGCCACAGATAAATCAGGCTTTCTTGTCCTGAAATACCGTTGAAGCGTTCACCCCGCATTCGCTCTGGCAATTTGAGCAAAAGTTTCTTTGCGGCAGGCAAACCATCGCTGTTGACCAAAATTGTTTGTTCGTCAGTTTGTGCGTTGGCTGGGATTGGCTGGTCCCAGTAACTGATGGCGGCCTGGCGTAAGCCTTTGATTTTTTCCATCTGCATGCCGACAAGCCGATTGAAAGAGCCGGGCGCAAACGGAGGCTTTGAAGTGAGATGAACGACGTCTGTCTGATGCATGAATTTGTCTTGGTTTTTTTACTGGTAACTTAGGCTGCCGCTTGATCGGTCTTTGGCTGTTTCAACTGAACTGACCAGCCTACTTCCGGGTGTAGAACTGCTGTGGCCGTACTGCTGACGCCGGTTACGTCCAGCATCATTTTGTCCGAAACGTGGCGTGTAGATCCGTATTCGCCCCAAAAGAAAATTTTGAAGTAAAGCGCATACAAACCAGGATTGAGCCAAAGCG
>CAZXHW010000133.1:0-12605 GCA_964639915.1 uncultured Heliomicrobium sp. | reverse complement strand
ACTGCTGAGGAATCGTTGAAATCGCAATCGGTTGTGCCAATCCCTGCCAGTTCCCCGCTCTGGCCAATACCAAGCACGGCAAAATCAGGCGGACGCGTTTTCAGCAACTCCGCGTAATTCGTGCAAACGGCTTCCGGGTTGGCGGCTTCGCCGCGAATGCCGTGAAATTCAGCCATGGGAATGCGGCGCACTAAATGATCGAATAGAAATTTTCGTTGAGAATTGGGTGAGTCTTCGTCTGCGCCAAAAAACTCTGCGGTATGAAATCCAATGACGCGAATCCATTCGATGGCTTCGGCTGTCGCTAGATGATCCAGCAAATCGGCTTGGGATGCTTCACCGGAAAGAATGCCTATGGCCCGACCGCGTTCGGCAATCAAGCGCCGAATTTCGGCTGCGACTGCGTTGGCGGCGGCCAGGCTCGCTTGTTGATGGGTTTCGTAAAGGTGAACTGAAGCTTGCAAGATGTAGGACGGGAAAATAGACAGGATTTACAGGATTGAACAGGATTCGCATTTGGATGGCAATTGATCTCTATTCATCCTGAAAAATCCTGCCTACGTATTCTAGCTCAAAGCCAGAACTTCATTTTTACGCCAGCGGCTTTGCCCTGAATGATGTCCTCGCCGTCTTCCGCCATTTCGCTCACGCTGAACACCTGCCGCGATGGCATTTCGACGCCGGACAAAGTGCCTGTCAGATAAGCCCCTGTGTCTACTCCAATCAAGTTATCGCGCAGCCAGACTTTTTCGCGCTCGCCAAACAGCATTCCGGTGATTGTGTGGCCAAAGATGACCGTTTTGCCCCGGTAATTGCTGAAAAAATGGCGGTTACGCGACCAGTAAATTTCCGGGCTATCGCTCATTTCGCTTGGGTGAATGAATTTGCCCGCTTCTTCAGGCAGCGCAGCGTGAACGTAAATCGCGTGCTCGTCTTCGTGCCAGGTCGGCAGCGACTCCATAAACCGCCAATGATCTTCGGGCACGTCAAATTCGCCTTCGGAGTTGATGTAACTGTGCAGCGTTTCAACGCCGCCATTGTAAAGCCACAGCTCAGCCTGTTCGCCTTCGGGGTCGGTCAAGGCCGACAACATCATCGCTTCATGATTGCCTTTGAGTATGATTACTTTGTCAGCCGCTTCCTGCTGCAATTCCATGGCTCGCTGAACGACGCCGCGCGAATCTTCGCCGCGGTCCACCAGATCGCCGATCAAAATCAGCTTGTCTTCTCCGGCTTGATATTTCATCGCTTCCAGCAAGCGGTTGAACAACGCCAATTTTCCGTGAATGTCACCAACTACTAAAGTTCGCATAACCCTCGCATTATTGCCAAAAAGCTTTCAAAAGAAAAATCGAAAAGATATGATGCCTTCGCGTCAGGTTAAGATGTTCGTGCGGTTATCGTTATGGAACTTAACCAGCGCAGTTGAAAAGTGGATCAGCCTTTTGATCTCAAACCCGAAATCCGAATTTGCCATCGCTAGCCAGAATCTGGCTTGAAGCTGGCCAAAGCTGCCAAACCCGAAAGATGCAATGTCATCCGTTCTGACAGTTGCCAACCTTCTCACAGTGCTTCGCCTCATATTGATCCCCGTATTTGCGACGGTGGCCAACTACGGGCGTTTCGATTGGGCATTGGGAGTCTTTGTCATCGCCGCCGTGACCGATGGGCTGGACGGGCTGGTGGCCCGTTCCTTCAACCAAAAAACCCAACTCGGCGCAATTCTTGACCCCATGGCCGATAAACTGTTGTTGGTAACGGCATTTATCGTTTTAACCCTGCCGCATTTCACTGTGACGCCGCCCATTCCATTTTGGCTGACGGCGACTGCCATTAGCCGGGACGTGATTATTGTGCTGGCAGCTTTGGTCATCAATATGACCACGGGCTTCAGCGGCTTCAGGCCGTCGTTCCCTGGCAAACTTAACACAGTTGTTCAGATTACGATGATTGTGTTTTTTCTGGGGGCAAACGCTTTTGGCGTTTTCACACACTTTCTGCCCATAGCGTTTTATGCCACGCTGGCAATCACGGTATTTTCCGGACTTCATTACATATGGCATATCAACCAGTTGATGAGCGAAAAGGAGTCCAGTGAAGGATCAGAATAGCGAAAAGAACTCCGGCTCAGATAACCGGCTTACGCCTATAGAATGGATGCGCTGGATTCCGGTAGCACTACTGGCGATTGTCTTTATTGCCTTTCTCTTCGTCAGTGGCCGCATCGTCCTGGTTCCGATGCTGATTTCCGTAGCGCTGGCCTATATGCTGGCTCCAATCGTTAGCTGGTTTGAGCGCAGAGGCTGGTCGCGGTCTTCTTCTACCTTGCTGGGAATCACGGCGGCTTCGCTGTTGGTCGTGCTGGTGCTGATTTTTGTTATTCCTTCGGTCTGGAATCAGTTGAACCAGTCTTACACGCAAGCCCAGGCATTGTGGGAAGATAATGCCCGCAAAGAAGCCTTGTTTCTGAAAATCAAACAGGTCAACCCTCAGCTTTCGACGCTGATTGAAAAACAAGTCACGAATTACTCCATCAAACCGGAAAGTATCCTCAGTTGGGTCGGCAAATGGCTGCAAACCGGTTTATTTAAATTGGTTGATCTGACGGCTTCGATTCTGGATTTGCTGCTAATTCCCTTCTTCATTTACTACTTGTTGGCAGACTATCGCGGAATGAGTGACAGAATTGATCGGCTAATTCCACCGCGCTTCCGCACCGCCACAACGGATTTAATTGGCCAGATCAACAATGTCCTGTCTTCTTATGTCAGAAACCAATTGCTGATCGCATTGGCAATGGGAGCCATGTATTCCGTTGGCTTTATGATTTTGCGAGTTCCGTTGGGCTTTACGATTGGAATGCTGTCAGGTCTGCTGAACTTTGTCCCTTACCTGGGCACGCTGATTGGCTTTGGGCTGTCACTCTTTTTTGTAGCGTTGGACGGAGCAGGGTTCGGGCGCATCGCAGGCGTGCTAATTGTTTTTGCCATTGTCCAAAGTGTCGAAGGGTATTACCTGACGCCGAAATTGCTGGGCAGCAGACTTAACTTGCACCCAATGTGGGTTTTGGTTGGATTGGTTATCGGCGGCAACCTGTTTGGCTTGCTGGGGATCATTCTGGCTGTACCGGTAATTGCCATTGCCAAAGTCCTGCTCGGCATCCTGGAAGAAATCTATCAGGAATCCAGTTTTTACCGTCGGACAGGTGCAACTCTTTTGACAGAGCAAGGACACCTTGTGGGGCTTTCGGAATCCGGATCGGCTACTACTGGCCTGATCATTCAGGAGGAAATCAGGGACAGACCTCGCCGAACCATCATTACTACCAGCGAATTAAAGTCCAGAATTCGAGATTCTAAATCTCAGCCAGAGGATTAATAGAAGTTTCCCTCATTGCCTGCATCATATTTCTTGACAGTCGAAGACTCAAGTATTTATACTGCGCTTGTTTAATTCAGGCGCAAACGCCAATGCTATTATCAATTAAAGTTTTGCTGGCTCAGAGCTTAAGGCTCGTTAGAGTTCCAAGGAGGAGATATGAGCAAAGTTATAGGCATTGACTTGGGCACGACCAATTCAGTCGTCGCCATTATGGAAGGCAGTGAACCTACTGTCATCACCAACTCAGAAGGGGGCCGAACCACGCCATCTGTTGTCGGTTTTACCAAGGATGGCAACCGTCTGGTGGGTCAGGTGGCAAAGCGTCAGGCTGTCACCAACCCCGAAAACACAGTTTATTCAATCAAACGATTCATGGGCCGCCGCTTCGACGAAATCAGTGAAGAAGCCAAACAGGTCCCGTACAAGGTGACACAAGCGACGAACGGCGACGTTCGCGTTGTTGCCGACGGCAAGGAATATTCGCCGCCAGAAGTTTCAGCAATGATTCTGCAAAAGCTGAAACAGGCTGCGGAAGACTATCTGGGACAGAAGGTTACGCAAGCCGTCATCACCGTTCCCGCCTATTTCAACGACGCACAGCGTCAGGCGACCAAAGACGCTGGCAAAGTTGCGGGACTGGAAGTAATGCGCATCGTCAACGAACCGACGGCGGCAGCGCTTGCTTACGGCCTGGACAAAATGAAGAACGAAACCATCGCCGTGTTTGACTTCGGCGGAGGCACGTTCGACATTTCGATTCTGGAAGTCGGCGAAGGCGTGGTCGAAGTGAAGTCCACCAATGGTGACACCCACCTAGGTGGTGACGACGTGGACGAACGACTGATTCGCTGGATCATTGACGAGTTCAAGAAAGACCAGGGAATTGATCTGTCGAACGACAAAATGGCGTTGCAACGTCTGAAAGAATCCGCTGAAAAAGCCAAGATCGAACTGTCTTCGACAATGGAAACCGAGATCAATCTGCCGTTTATCACTGCGGATCAATCCGGGCCGAAACACTTGGTGATGAAATTGACCCGCGCCAAGTTTGAATCTTTGGTTGATGATCTTTTGCAGCGCACCTTGAACCCCTGCCGTCAAGCGCTGAAAGACGCTGGAGTAGATGCAAGCAAAATTGACGAAGTCGTGCTGGTCGGTGGTTCCACACGTATTCCGAAGATTCAGGAGATGGTCAAAACCTTCTTCGGCAAAGAGCCGCACAAGGGCGTCAATCCGGACGAAGTCGTCGCGATCGGAGCCGCAGTTCAAGCAGGTGTTTTGTCTGGCGAAGTAAAAGACCTGTTGCTGCTGGACGTGACTCCGCTAAGTTTGGGCATCGAAACGCTTGGCGGTGTGTACACTCGATTGATCGAGCGCAACACCACAATCCCGACGCGCAAATCCGAAACATTTTCGACTGCAACGGATAATCAGACTTCCGTCGAAGTCCACGTTTTGCAGGGCGAACGCCAAATGGCCAGCGACAACCGCACCCTTGGCAAATTCCACCTGGTGGGAATTCCGCCCGCACCACGCGGCGTGCCTCAGGTTGAAGTGACTTTTGATATTGACGCCAATGGCATCGTCAACGTTTCTGCGCGCGACAAAGGCACTGGCCGCGAACAGAAAATCACCATCACGGCTTCGTCCGGTCTGTCGAAGGACGAAATTGACAAGATGATGAAAGATGCCGAATCGCATGCCGAAGAAGACAAGCGCAAACGCGAATCGGTTGAAGTCAAAAACCATCTGGATTCGATGATCTTCAACACCGAAAAGATCATTGGCGAAAACCGCGAGAAGATTCCCGTTGGCTTGATTTCGGAAGCGGAAACGGCAATTGCCGAAGCCAAAAAGACTGTCGAGTCAAACACTTCGGATCAATTCCAGTCGCAATTGGACAACCTGACTCGCGTTTCACACCGCATTGCTGAGGCGCTGTATCAGCAGCAATCCACTGGCGGTGAGCCTGATGCGCAAAGTCAGGCGGCGGGAGCCGGCGCTGGCTCTGGTGGCGGCAATGACGATGTGATTGATGCCGAATACATTGACGTTGACGACAAGAAGTAGGAGCCAGGAGTTGGGAGATAAGAGTCAGGATTTAAGCGTTCTTTTCTTATCGCCCAACTCCCACCTCCAAATCATCATCTCCTGATTATGGCGAAGCAACATCATTTACTTAGCGAATTGACAGCGGTTGAAGAACAACTGGCGCAATTGCTGCGAGGACCGAATTTGTATACGGTCGAACCGCAGCAACACGGCGCTTGGTCGCCGCCGGTGGATATTTACGAAACGCAAACAGGTTTCGTGCTGACAGCAGAAGTTCCCGGTGTCTCTTTGACCGATTTGGAGTTGAAGGTAGTGGACGACACGTTGATTCTGAAAGGCGAGCGCCAATGGACGCACGATCCAAATGGAGAAAATATTCATCGCCTGGAAAACTCCTACGGAAAATTCGAGCGCACGTTCAGCCTTTCTGAACGGATTGATGCTGATAATATTTCTGCCGACCTGGAGCGAGGCGTGTTGAAAGTTACGTTGCCCAAACGCGATAAAGTCACCGGCAGACAGGTTGAAATTAAAACCGAAGATTGAGCGGCTGAGGGATAGAGGGACAAAAGTGATTGGACGAAAGTCTTTCCTTCCCTTCGTCCCTCGATCCCAAAAGAAATGGCTCAGAAAGAAGACTATTACAAAATCCTTGGCGTCAGCCGAACGGCTTCAGCGGACGACATACGCAAAGCTTATCGCCGACTGGCGCGCAAGCATCATCCTGACGTAAATCCGGGTGACAAGTCGGCTGAGGAGAAATTCAAACAAATCTCCGAAGCCAACGACATCCTGTCGGACGAGAAAAAGCGCGAAGTGTACGATAAGTTCGGAAGCTACAGCGACAACTTGCGTGACGCTGCGGCTCGTGGAGCAGGTGCGAGCGCTGGTGGCGTTGATTTCGACTGGGGCAGCGTTTTTACCGGAGCCGGTGGCGGAGCATCAACAGGTCAAACCGCCAGCGGAGGCGGTCAAAGCTTCAAAGACATTTTCAGCGATTTGTTTAGCGGCGGAGCGTCGCGCACCCAGGATCGTCCGCAACCCCGGCGCAGCGCAGACATTGAGATTCCTCTCTCTCTCAGCTTTGAAGAATCCATTAACGGACTTACCACGAACATCAACGTTCGCCGCAGTGAAGTTTGCGCCCGTTGCAATGGCGCAGGCGAAGCCCCGGGAGCGGCTCAGGTCAACTGTGGGAACTGCAATGGCACGGGCAAGATTTCGTCAGGCGGAGGTTTTCTGCGCTTCGATCAGCCCTGCAACATTTGCAACGGCACAGGCAAGCTCCGTCCGCCTTGTCCTGTGTGTTCCGGCAAAGGCATCGTTCCTAAATTTGAATCTGTGAAGGTGCGAATTCCTGCGGGCGTTGATACAGGATCGCGGGTGCGCGTGGCTGGCAAAGGTGAATCCGGGCGAATGGGTGCCCCACCAGGCGACCTGTTCATCGTCACCAACGTGGCACCGCACAAAATTTTTACGCGCAAAGGCGACAATATTCATTGCACGGTTCCCATTACGCTGCCGGAAGCAGCCTTAGGCGCGAAGATCGAAGTGCCAACCGTCAGCGGAAAGGCCCAATTGCGAATTCCGCCTGGCACGCAATCCGGACAGGTGTTTCGCCTGAAGGAAAAAGGCGCGCCGAGTTTGCGCGGCTCAACGCGCGGCGATGAATACGTCGAAGTCAAAATCGTGCTGCCAAAGATCATTGATGAAGATTCGAAAGAATTACTGAGACAATTCGCCCAACGAAATCCTGAAAATCCAAGGGTTGAATTCGGACTGGAATGATGAATGCTGAAGGATGAATGCTGAATCTCGATGAGCAGCCTGTCCTCTTTCACATTCGGACTTCATCGTTATGAAAAGAAGAGCCAAAGGTTACACAATCAGCGCAGTTGCCGATCATTACGGCGTGCATCAGCAAACCTTGCGCATGTACGAACGCGAGGGATTGCTGAAACCATCGCGCTCCGATGGCAATGTGCGTTTGTATACCGATGAAGATTTGGAACGGCTGGAATTGATTTTGAATCTGACGCGCGACCTGGGCGTTAACCTGGCTGGGGTCGAAATCATTTTGAACATGCGCGAAAAAATGGACCAGATGCAGCAGGAATTCAATCGCTTCTTCGGAATGCTGCGCGACTACATGTCCAACCAAACCATCATCGAACACGACCCTCAAGCCACCCAGGCTCTGGTTCCCACTCGCCGCGCTGTCGTTGTGCGCGCTTCAAACCGGCGCAATATCAAGATTGAAGAGGCTGAAGACTGAGTGAGACTAACTTGCCTGAGCCGCCAGCAACGCCGCACCAATAACTGAAGCTTCCGCACCAATTTCCGCAGCCACAATCCGGCAATCTTTCAGCGCAATTTCCGAGGTGCGCTTTCGAACTTCGGCTTCGATGGCGGAAACCAGAATTTGCCGTCCCGCAGGAGCGCCTCCAACGGCGATCATTTCCAAATTCAGCAAACTGATGATGTCAGCAAGCGTCACGGCCAGAAAAGCTCCGGTGCGTTGCAGCATGAGCTTGGCCAAGTCGTCTCCTAGATGAGCTTGTTCGATGATGTCGTCGTAACTGAATCCGCCCATGGCGCCAAGCCTGGAAAGCGACGAGGTGCGGTCGCGCTGTAAACGGTCGCGGGTTCGCCGGACAATGCCTTCGGCTGAAGCCATGCTTTCCAGCCGAACGGATTCTCCCAGATGCTCGACATAAATGTTCATCTGGCCAATGTCACCGGCCAGGCCTGATTTGCCGCGCTGCAGATTTCCGCCTAGTACCAATCCCGCGCTGACATTCGAGCCAATATGCAGATAAAGAAAATCGTTTACGCTGCGGGCAATGCCACAACACATTTCCGCAAAAGCTGCCGCATTGGCGTTGTTATCAAAAGAAACCGGCACGCCAAATCTAGCGGCTAATTCCTCGCGAAGATCAAGCCCTGATAGATCTGGCAAGTGAGGCAGAAAAACGGCTCGCTGCGTATGCCGATCAATCAAACCAGGGAAAGCAACACCAACGGCATCCACCGGAGCAGTAACAGACTGCTCTTCGATCATCTGGCTAACGATTGACAATAACTGGTCCGCCAATGCTCTGGGACCGGCTAAAGAGGCTTCCGGGTAAGGTTCGCGCCGAAAAGCCAGAACCTTGCCTGTGCGATCAATCGTGCCCAAACGTATGTGGTTGGTTCCCAAATCTACGCCGAGCAGGACGGATGCTGAAGAATTCGCGCTGGAGGAGTCTGAAATTGCCATAACTATTTACCTGCGACGGACTATAAAACGGCTGCAAATGGCTGTCAATTTTGGATTTTGCGGCGGGTTTATGAGCGCATAAACCCAGCTTGCGCTGTTTGGGGGCTTCAAGTATCTTTACGCCGCTCAAGCGCGCAGGGCGGAGATCAAACCTGCAACAAGCGCGCAACGTGGTGCTTTTTACTGACCGGTTTTCAAATCTATGTTCTCCTTTTCTCAAAGTGTAAGTGGCTGGAGAACATGCTGTCAGTTGCTGGACAAGGCAGACGGTTAAAATCACTGCCTTGCCCCGTCATCAGCCGCTGCCGACACAGGCTCTAATAGATGCTAATCGAAGATTTGATCAGAGAATATGGTCTATGGGCGGTCTTCTTCGGTGTCATGATCGAAGGCGACCTGACTTTGCTTTTTGCTGGAGTCCTGGCTCATTACGGCCTGTTCAGTTTCGGCGAAGCGCTGCTGGTCAGCACGCTCGGCGGCTTCGTTGGCGATTCGCTAAGCTATCTGGTCGGGTATCGCGGCAAGGAATGGATCAAGGACAGAGTTTTTTATCAACGCGCGCAACCGAGACTCGAAAAACTCTGCGCGCGTTTCGGTCTTTATTCGATCTTTCTGGTCAAATACGTTTATGGGCTGCGAACAGCCAGCGCCGTATTTTGGGGATTCGCCCACATGCGTTTGCGACGCTTTCTGCCATTGACGCTGGTCAGTTGTGCGGCTTGGGCTTTGGTGTTGATTGGCATGGGCTTTTCGTTTAGCGGAGCCATTGGGGTCGTTGTCGGGCGTGTGCAGCAAGCAGGCATGTTGCTGTTGGTAGCGTTCGGCATTGCCATCGCGATTGCGCTGGTTCTTTACCTGGTCGAGGTTTTCGTCGTTGGCCGTCGAGTGCCGGAAATGGAACCGATGGAACCGCCGCTCATTCACGAAAAACTGCACGAAAAATTTCAAGAGACATTTCACGAAGCCATAGACACAGTCAGAAAGGACCCCGTCAAAGACTATACGGAAGAGGACAAAACCATCAAAGATAGACTCCCACCGGAACAGCGCCGCTCAAGACAAATTGGCTCTCACCACATCTGATCCCCGACATTTCACTGTAAGTTTTCAGGAGGTTTTCGTTGATTATCGAATCACAAGCGCCCACGCGCATTGACCTGGCCGGAGGCACAATTGACCTGTGGCCGCTGTACTTGTTTCACGACAACACACAAACCATTAACTTTGCCATTGACCAGTACGCGCGTTGCCGACTGGAAACACGCGACGATGGGAAATTCATCATCGAATCCAAAGATCGCGGTGCGCGCGTCGAAGCCAATTCCCTGGAAGAGCTTCGCGGCGATGATGAACTGTCGCTGATCTCGAAACTGATTTATCACTTTAAGCCTGAAACCGGTTTGAACATTACGACCGATTGCATGGCTCCGGCAGGAGCCGGTTTGGCAGGATCTTCTGCCCTCAACATTGCCCTTTGCGGAGCGTTAAACCAACTGGTCGGCGATCGTTATCCGGTCGAACGGCTGCCCTTCATTGCCATCAACGTCGAAACTCAAGTGCTGAAGGTTCCTGCTGGCTATCAGGATTATTTCCCTGCGGTGTATGGACGGGTTTCGCGTGTCAAGCTGGATGTCGAAGGCGTTGTGCGCGAAGAGGTCATAACCGATCTGGACGAACTGGAAAGCCGTGTTGCGCTGTGTTTTACAGGCGCGCCGCGCAATTCCGGCATCAACAACTGGGAAATGTACAAAAAACACATTGACCGCGAAGGCGATATAGTCGAACGCTTCGACCGCATACGCGACACGGCGTTGAAAATTGACGAAGCCTTGACCGCAAAAGCTTTTGACCAGATTGGCGCAATCTTTGCCGAAGAATGGGCTAGCCGACGGGAACTGGTTCCGACCATCACGACACCGTTCATTGACGAACTAATCGAAATCGCCAAACAAAATGGAGGCGAAGCTGCTAAAGTTTGCGGCGCAGGCGGCGGAGGCTGTGTGGCGTTTTATTGCCAACCCGGACGCAAAGCCGATGTTGAAGCGGCGCTGAGCCAGGCTGGTGGCCACGTCATCAATTACCGTATCGCGCGCGAAGGATTGACCATCGCGCAGAAGTAATCGAGAGGATTTTGTGCAGGAACAAGAAGATCATTTAATTCAAGGCACGTTGGCGAATTCGACAATTCGTGTTCTCGCCGCAGTGACCACCAATCTAGTCAATGAAGCTTGCGGACGGCATGGCACAACACCAACAGCGTCGGCAGCTTTAGGCCGGGCGCTGACCGGAGCCTTGCTGTTGGGAAGAACATACAAAGACCTTGAATTCATCACTTTGCGGTTTGACTGCAAAGGCGAACTGGGCGGAATCACCGCTGAAGCCAGCGGACAAGGAACCGTTCGCGGTTATGTCAAAAACCCACTGGCTGAGGCTCCGTCAAACGCATCCGGTAAATTGGATGTCAGCGCCATTGTCGGCAGCGGCATGCTGTACGTCATTCGCGAAGCCGGACGTGAAATCGGCTTTGCAAAAGAGCCCTACCAAAGCTCCGTGCCGATCGTGTCCGGAGAAATTGCCGAAGACATTGCGCATTATCTGGCGACGTCGGAACAGATCAACTCGGCGATTTCATTAGGAGTATTCGTCGAACCGGAGCAAGGCAGAATCTCTGCGGCGGGCGGTTTCCTTGTTCAGGTGATGCCCGGAGCGGATGAAAAAACAGTCGCCGCAATCGAAACCATTGTCGCTGTCTCTCCGCACGTCACAGAAATGATTCTGAGCGGCGCAGATGCCAGAGAAATGATGAGTATGGTTTTCGGAGATTTGCCGTTTGAACTGATGGAAACCCATCCGGTCGAATTTCGCTGCAAATGCTCTTACGAGCGCGCCATCAGCATCGTCTCGATGCTTGGCGCTGAAGAGGTGGCCGAGATGCTGGCGGAGGACAAAGGCGCTGATTTGACTTGCCATTTTTGCGGCACGAACTATCACCTGGACGAAGCCGCGCTGAGCAACATCCTCAATCCGCCGCCAGAAATGGTGATGTAAAGCTGAGGCCAAAATTCGCCCGGTTGAACAAACACCCCCGGCGTGTATAATGCCCCAGTCTTTTCGGGGCGTAGCACAGCCTGGTAGTGCGCTCGGTTTGGGACCGAGAGGTCGGAGGTTCGAATCCTCTCGCCCCGATTTTTAGAATCAGCAATTTACGGTCATCTTCGGATGGCCGTTTTTGCGTCTGGGACACGTTTGCGGACACATAGAAAATCACTACCAACCAACTAGTTCTTCTTCGTTGGCGATTGCCCTGCAGGCGGCGCGAGAAGTTCCTGCTCCAACTCATCCAAGCGCGCGTTTAGTTGCGCCAGAGTTGCACGGGTTATGTCAAGCTCGGCAGAAAGTTGCGGCTCGCGCTCTGTCAACAATTGCTCAAGCCGTTTCAATTCTTCCAACTCGGCGGCAACCACTTTTACTTCCTCTTCTCGCACAACGCCTGCAGCTTTTTGCTTCTCAAGCATTTCAAGAGCATCTTTAGTCCTGACCTGTCTATTTCGTACCCCAACCAGTTCATCACGAACATTGCTAACCTCACGATTCAGACGAACGACTTGTTCTTGCTGCACCTTTATTCGGTCAAGCAAAGCTTGTGTACGGTGTGCGTTTACGTTCAAGCGCTGAAGGTCGGCGCGAAGTTGACGCACTTCATTGAGAATGTCTTTCAGCAACTGCTCTGAATCGGCACGAGCGGAATTTGCGGGCACACTGGATTGCGCGAAAACTGCCAGGGATGGCAAAGAGATAACCACTGCCAGACATAAGGCGCTGCGTAATAGGATCGTTTTCATGTTCTCTCCTTAATTTATGGATAGGTGTTTTCTCCCGGCGCCACGATCACCGCGATCCGCGTTTCGACGAT
>CAZXHW010000132.1:0-12612 GCA_964639915.1 uncultured Heliomicrobium sp. | reverse complement strand
ACGCAACCGAGTTTCTGGCCGCAGATGAAATCCGTCCCGGCGCAGAAATCAAAGAAGCTGTGACAATGGACGCTCCCTGCCATCTATACCACGCTCAGCGTGTGATGACCGCTCCGCAAAAAGTGCTGACGTCAATTCCTGGTGTCGAATATCGTCAACTGGAAGGCATGCAGGATTGCTGCGGCGGCGCTGGCATTTACAACCTCAGCGAACCGGAAATGTCCGAAGGCATCCTTTCCGAAAAGATCGAAAAAGTGAAAGCCACGGGCGCAAAAGTTCTGGCGACGGCCAACCCCGGTTGCCACATGCAACTCGGCGCAGGGGTGAGAATGTTCAACGCCGATTGCCAGGTCGTTCACGTGGTTGAATTGCTGGATGAGTCGTATCGAAAAGCCGGATACTACCAACAACCCGTAAGCAATCTGCCGAACTGAATCGAAATTGCTGAGAACGCATTGCCGCGTGAAATTCTGTGATGATTCGCTGCCTGAGCGATCAATCAATTTACGTCGAATTCGCGTGAATGCTTGTTGCAATACTCCCTGCATGCTTTAATGCGCCCGTCAGTCAACATCATCGGGCAAAGTTCTCCCTAGGAAAGAACTGTCGAAAAAGGCCAACTCAACCAAGGCTAATCAGGCCACTACTAAACAAAAGGGAAAGAGATCGGCGATAAGCAAGGATTACTTTTCCTCGTATATCAGCCAATGCTGAAAGGAGCATGTCATGCGTATCGTGAACTACCTCAGGCCGGTTCTCGCGTTAATCATTTTGGTTTCAAGTGTAAGCAACGTCTTTGCACAATACCTAAAGCTTCCATTTGAAGAGATCGCACAAACGGCAGATCTTATTTTTATCGGCACTGCGGATACACCGCGGAGTCGGTTGAATGAGCAGAAAAGCATGGTTTTCACCGATGTCCTTTTTAAGGATGTGCGGATCATCAATGCCAGCAGCCGCTCTGTACAGCGACGGGCGTCCGTCATCAAGTTTACTTATGCGGGCGGTTCCGTTGGGGGAAGCACTGTTACGGTCAGCGGCGCGCCAGCATTCACAACGGGGCATCGCTACTTAATTTTCATGGCGGACGATGGGCAAACTTATGCTAACCCTCTCGTCGGCGGGTACCAGGGATTCTTCGAAGTGGTTAAAGATACGCGCACTTCCACCGAATATCTGTTGAACGCTTCCAAGAAGGCGGTCACTGGGCTTGACGCGGCGGGGTTGCGTCTTTCGACGCAACGGGTATCTGCTATTGAATCAGGCTCTCTGATACTCGCACGAGAGGACGAGGCACTGACAGGCCGGGTCAATAATCAGCCTGGCACACCGGCTGATGGGGCCTCCAGCTCTCAGCCTTTCACCAGAAAGCCCGCGTCCGCCGAGCGTCCACTTACGCTTTCGGCCTTCATACAACAACTTACCGGAGTGACGCTAAAGCTGCCGCTTGAAAAAAGATTGATCCAGAAAAATGGCGCGGGGCTTTTCTATCACAAGGATGGGGGGAAAGTGCAGGCAGAGCCAATACAGACTTCAACGCCGCCCGTGCGGTTGGTCAGCGTCCTCAGTGAAGATGGTATGGCAAGCGCCCAGGCGGTGATGCCGCTGATCCCGCTGGGGGCATCCGTACCCGGCAGCCAGTCGGGTACGCGGCAATTTGGGGCACTCGCTCCCACAGGAGGCACGCTAGGTGCTTGCGGTTATCATAATTTGGACTTGGTGATGGAGCAGGTGCCAACCAATTGGTGGGAATATGCAATCAATAATGATTCCATGTATGTCTGGAATCAGGCGATGGATATTTATCGTTTTGTGCCGGATGATGGGAGTTGGGCGAATAACTCCACCAACGAGTTTGCCGGCTACCCCAGCAATGCAGATGTCAACAATCAATACGGCTTCGGCTGGGGGCCGGGGGCGCTTGCAATGACGATTACGACGATGGGAGGCGGGCAGCCCACTTGTGGGAGGATTATCCAGTCGGACATTTGCTGGAACCCGGCTTATTCATGGACTGACGATTTCAGTATCTCTTTGAATGGCGCTCCCCTTCTCCTCCGCCCAATCAATATGCATGAACTCGGTCACTCCTGGGGAGAGCAATTAGGGATTTACGTTGAGACTTATGACTATGACGTCGCCACTGTGATGCAGCCCTATTACAACAATATCATTGAAGACGGATGGGGGGTGCATTCCAACGACGCTTATCTGATTCGCCGCATTTATGATGATCAACGGGGCATCAATGGTGCGATCCGAGACGTCGGTGTTGAATCTTACTATGGCCTAAACGGGCTGAATAACTCGACGACGAATGCATCAGTTTATACTCCGGGGCAGAGCATCACGATCAATAACGTGTTGGTGGAGAATATGGGGTATAACGCGGTTTCGGACATGAGAATTCGTTTCTTTCTTTCCACCAACAACATCATTTCAACCGGTGATTCTCAGTTGGGAAGTTACTGGTTCTGGGCATCGTTCCCTGGTGAAGCCTACAACGTTAGCTCGTACACCACGGCAATTCCGACCAACCTTCCGCCAGGAACCTACTATGTGGGTGCCATCATCACCATCAACGGGTTTGGCAACGACGACCTTACCTGGAACAACAGCACCTACCTTTACAATACGATTACCGTTACCTGCAGCGGAACGTTCTCCGCTTCGCCCGGCATACGTTCGTTTGGGGCTGGCGGCGGCGACAGTTCCGTTGACATCAATACCGTGGGGAGCGCCTGCAGTTGGTCGGCCAACAGCACTACGAGCTGGTTGACGATAACCTCCGGCGGCAGCGGCACAGGCAGTGGGACTATAAATTACTCAGTGGCGGCCAACACCAACGCGAGTTCGCGTACGGCGTTTATCACGTTTCCGGGAGGCTCCCATCGAGTGGATCAGGCGGGAGGGTGTTTGGTTACGGGGACCTCGCCAATCGCTTTTGGGGCGACCGTCTCAGGCAGCCTAAGCGTTGGCGATTGTCTCTCTCAAATGCGGCTGAGACCAGGTAATCAAAGACCTTATGCTGACCGTTATTCGTTCAGCGCAACGGCAGGTCAGCAGCTAGCTCTTACCCTCAGCTCGACTGCATTCGACACCTACCTTTATCTGCTTGGGCCGTCAGGCACAGTCATTGCCGAAGATGATGATGGCGGCGGTGGGCATAATTCCCGCATTCCGGCTGGCAGCGGTTTTTTTAGCGTGCCCTCAAGCGGAAACTATACGATTGAAGTTACATCCTATGCTGTGAATGAGACTGGCAGCTACCAGCTAAGTCTGGCTTCTGGCAGCGGAAGTGGCGGTGGTTTGCAGTTTTATCCGCTGGCGCATCCAGTGCGGTTGCTGGATACAAGAGTGGGTGCGACGGGATGTGACACGCCAGGGGCAATGATTTCGAGCGGAAATTCAAGGACGCAAACAGCAGCAGGAAGAACGTGTGATGGCTTGACGATTCCGGCGAATGCCCGAGCGTTGACCGGCAACATCACAACGGTGGAATCCGGCGGAGGTTTCCTGACGCTGTATCCAAGCGATGTTACGCGGCCACTGGTTGCGAATTCCAATTTCGCGGCCAATCAGATACTGAATAATGTATTTACCGTTGGGCTTGGCGCAGTTGATGGAGCGTTCAAAATTTACGTAACGACAAACACAAATGTCGTCGTAGACATCACGGGCTATTACGCGCCGCCTTCGGCCAGCGGGTTGTACTTTCATCCGCTGCCGCATCCGGTTCGATTGATGGATTCGCGCGTGGGGGCGACCGCTTGCTTCACGCCTGGCACGCAATTGACCGCAGGCTCCACGACAACGCAGCTTGGTACGACAACTTGCGACGGCGTGTTGATTCCTGCTGGCACGCAAGCGCTGGTCGGCAACGCAACGGCGGTCGGTCCCCAAGCCAATGGCTTTCTGACTCTCTTTCCCGCCGACGCGACGCGGCCGCTAGCGGCAAGTTCCAACTTCCAAACCGGGATCGCCATGAACGCGCCATTCACGGTAGGTCTTTCGCCGAGCGGTCAGTTCAACATATACACGGCAGCGGCGACGAATCTGGTGGTGGATGTGCTGGGATATTTCAGCACGCAACTCAATGACACGAATGGCCAAGGCTTGTTGTTCAATTCGTTGGCGACGCCGGTGCGCTTGCTGGATACGCGCACTGGCCAAGCGGGCTGCTTTACCCCGGGAGCGCAAATGGCCGGAGGCACCGCGTATCTACAATCCGCGACTGGCGCTTGCACAGGCGTTTCTACAGCAGCGAGAGCGGTGGTTGGCAATGCGACCACGGTGAATGTTTCAGCGAATGGCTTTTTGACCTTTTGGCCGAGCAACGCGAATCAACCGAATGTCGCTGCGTCGAATTATCGCAGCGGAGTAGTCTTCAACCGCCACTTCACTGTAGGCTTGGGAACAGACGGAGCCTTCAAGCGCTTCGCCTCCACGACCACGGATCTGGTTATTGACCTTTCTGGCTACTTCGCACCTTGAAAAAGGTCGGCGGGTGATCAATCAGTAGCTTGCGAGGAAGGGCAGGAGCACAAAAAAGGACGCGAAGAGGAATACACCTTTTCGCGTCCTTTCGTTTGTCGTTATACGTTTGATCAGGCAATCGCCGGGTCAATGCCATCCGGGTTCACGCCGAGGTCGGCAATGGCTTGCGCTGCCTTCTTGACGTTGAACTTGCCTTCGCGGGCCAGCCTTGAAAGCGCCGCAGCCACGATGGATTCGGCGTTGATTTCGAAATGGCGGCGCAGGTAATCTCGATTTTCGCTGCGTCCGAAACCGTCTGTTCCAAGTGAAACCAAACGGCTGTTTAACCACGGAGCCACCTGATCCGACACGATCTTCATGTAATCGCTGGAAGCGACAATCGGACCTTCAGTGCCTTCCATCACTTGCTGGATGTAGGGCTTCTTCTCAGGTTCGGTTGGATGCAGCCGGTTCCAACGTTCGGCGCGCAATGCATCGCGGCGCAGTTCGTTATAACTGGTGACGCTCCAAACGTCGGCGGTGATTTTGTACTGTTCGGCCAGAATCTTCTGCGCGCGCAGCACTTCACCCATCATTGGGCCACTGCCGAACAGTTGGACTTTGGCTTTGCCTTTGGCCACGCCGTTGAGTTTGTAAATGCCTTTGATGATGCCTTCTTCGACACCTTCAGGCATTGTCGGCTGGACGTAGTTTTCGTTGTAAACCGTGATGTAATAAAACCGGTCTTCCCCTTCCTGGAACATACGTTTCAGGCCATCCTGCACAATCACAGCGATTTCATAGGCATAAGCGGGATCGTAAGCCGCGCAGGTCGGAACGGTGCTGGCCAGCAAATGGCTGTGGCCGTCCTGATGTTGCAAGCCTTCGCCGTTCAGCGTGGTGCGTCCGGCGGTCGCGCCAACCAGGAAGCCTTTGCCGCGCGCGTCTGCAAACGCCCAGGCAAAATCGCCAATGCGCTGGAATCCGAACATCGAATAGAAGATATAGAAGGGAATCATGTCTACGCCGTAATTGGCGTAGGCCGTTCCGGCAGCCGTGAACGACGCCATCGAACCGGCTTCGGTGATTCCTTCTTCCAGAATCTGGCCTTCTTTCGATTCCTTGTAATAAAGGAACATGTCCGAATCGTGCGGAGTGTAAAGCTGTCCCTGGCTGGCGTAGATGCCTACCTGGCGGAACAGCGATTCCATTCCGAAAGTGCGGGCTTCATCGGGAACAATCGGCACGACGCGTTTGCCAAGATTCTTGTCTTTGGTCATCAACAGCGTCAGCACGCGAACGAATGCCATCGTTGTGGAAACTTCGCGGCCTTGCGAACCGTCGAGCGATTCCTTGAAAAATTCCAGTGGCGGAATCTGAAGCTTTTCATCTCTGATGACTCGCGCAGGAACGGCGCCGCCCATCGCTTCGCGGCGAGATTTCATGTATTTGATCTCTTCGCTGTCCGGCGCCGGCACATAGAATTTCGCTTTCTTGGCGTCTTCTTCTGAAATCGGCAGTTCAAACCGTTTGGTGAAATTGACCAGATCAACTTCTTCCAGTTTTTTGGCTTGGTGGGCCAAGTTGCGGCTTTCGCCGGACGAACCCATTCCATAACCTTTGACGGTTTTGGCCAGAATCACTGTCGGTTGGCCTTTGGTTTCATAGGCGCGTTTGTAAGCCTGGTAAACCTTGATCGAATCGTGACCGCCGCGGCGCAAACGCCAGATGTCGTCGTCGGTCAAATGTTCGACCAACTTCAGCAGCTCAGGATATTTGCCAAAGAAATGATCGCGAATGTATTTGCCGTCTTTCGCGCGGAAGGCCTGGTATTCGCCGTCAACGCATTCTTCCATGCGTTTCAGCAGCAATCCCGTCTTGTCGCGCGCCAGCAAATCATCCCAGCCACTGCCCCAGACAACCTTGATTACATTCCAACCGGCTCCGGCAAATGCGGCTTCCAGTTCGTTGATGACTTTGCCGTTACCGCGCACAGGCCCGTCCAAACGTTGCAGGTTGCAGTTAATGACGAACACCAGGTTGTCCAGTTTTTCGCGGCTGGCCAGCGTCAATGAACCCATTGATTCAGGTTCGTCCATTTCGCCGTCGCCCAGGAACGCCCAAATCTTTCGATCGGTCGCCGGGATCAATCCGCGATTTTCCATGTAGCGCATAAACCGCGCCTGATAGATCGCGTTCAGCGAAGCCAGTCCCATCGAAACCGTCGGGAAGCTCCAGAAATCCGGCATCAGCCACGGATGCGGATAGGACGAAAGCCCTTCAGTGTCGCGCAATTCATGGCGGAAATTTTCGATGTGCTGCTGCGTCAGGCGGCCTTCCAGAAACGCGCGGGCGTAAATGCCCGGGCTGGCGTGGCCCTGAAAGTAAACGAATTCACCCGGCTGGTCACCGATTGCTCCACGGAAAAAGTGGTTGAAGCCGACTTCCAATAATGTCGCGGCGGAAGCGAAAGTCGAAATGTGCCCGCCAATGCCAGCATCTTTTTTGTTTTGCTGGACGACCATTGCTAGCGCATTCCAGCGGATTGCGCTTTTGATTTTGCGCTCCAAGGCCAGATTGCCCGGATAGGGAACATCGTCTTCGGGACGGATCGTGTTGATGTATGGCGTGTTGAAGCGCGGAGGCAGATTCAATCCCAGGGCCCGCGCGCGTTGTGTCAAAGCGTTTAACAGGTAAGCCGCACGTTGTTGCGGGTTTTCTTCATCCAGAATTTGATCCCAGGCTTCCAGCCACTCAGAGGTTTCTTGCGGATCAATATCCACGACTGATAAGGGCGGTTCTGATTTAATTTCTTCTTCGAGTTTAGCTTTTGCTTGCATTGCTTCTTGATTCCTTCAGGGAATGAGACTTGGCTTGCCGCCAACTAAACTTTCCACAAGCACCGTGTCGGTGCGGGGCTTTTAGCAAGTTTCCAAGTCGCTTTTCGATGAGTTTCATTGTGATGATGTGGTGTCGAAGTAGGCGGGCACTATAACTCAAACCAGGCGCAGAGTCGAAAGCTCAAGGCAAAATTTGGACATTCCCAAATTGTCGAAAATGGTGGTCCAGCGAAATCGCGCGAGTAATCTTCAGCTTTTCGATAATTATCTTGCTTACACAATCGGTGAAGCTCCATTTCTTGTCATGATAGCGTAGAAACGTTTCCCACCCATCGTGTATGTCAGTTTCGTCCAGATACCGAACAACAGCTAACGAGCTACCAAAAAATGCCGTTCCCAAGGCGACCGCTCTTTGGTCATAACCTCGGGCGCGCAAAAGTGTCAGAGTCTCATCAATCACATAATCTGTTGTAAATAATGGCTCTGAAAGCTTTGACAGGCATTCGTTGATCTTTTCATGGTCCTGATCTGTGGGCACTGCCATCGCAAACCAGGCTCCTGTATCCACAAAAATCATAGCTACTCGGCTGAAATGTAAAGAAATTTGTCGTGTTCACGACCCGCAGCTTCAACGCGCTCTACTTCCAAAGGTAGACTGGCGATGGCCGACATAATTTCGTATGGCGTTGGTTTGGTTGGTGCTTCTGCTTGCTGCAATGTGATTTCCACTCGCGCACCTTCATCAAGAAGCAACGGCACTACCGGCTTCAACACGCCTTTTTCATAAATAGCCTCGATATGCATTGTCATGTTTGCTCCTTTCACGATGAGCCAAACTATAACTCAAACTTGTCCAAATAATTCGGCACTTCAACCGACCATCCAAACTTTTCAACAATTTTTTGTTTCAAGGATTCTTGCGCTTTGGGTTCGCCATGAACCAGAAAAAGTTTTTTTGGCGCGTGCTTGAAGCCACCCAGCCAGCGCAGGATTTCTTTGGAATCGGCGTGTGCGGACAGGTTTTCCAGGCGTTCGATTTTGGCGCGGACAGGAACGTATTGGCCAAAGATTTTGATTTCCGGCTCGCCATCCAGCAATCGCCGTCCGCGAGTGCCTTCGGCCTGGAAGCCAACAAAAATTACCGTATTTCGTTCATCCGGAAGCCGTTTGCGCAGGTGATGCATGATTCGTCCTCCCGTCGCCATGCCGCTTGCTGAAATGATGATCGCGGATTCTTCACTGGCAGTAATCGCCTTGGATTCGTCGCGCGTTCTGGCCAGATTGAATCGCTGCGTCGCCAGCGGATTTCGACGGTCGTCCATCAAATCTTTCATTTCCAGATCGTGATCTTCCTTGTGGCTTAGATAAAGGCGGGTCGCGCTGGAAGCCATGGGGCTATCCACATAAACCGGAATGATTGGGATACGGTTTTCGTCTTCCAGTTCGCGTATTAAATACAGCAGCAATTGCGTGCGTCCAACGGCAAATGACGGAATCACAATCTGGCCTCCGCGCTTGACGGTTTCGGTGATGATTTCGGCGAGTCTGGCCTTGACGTCGAACTCAACGTGTTCGCGGTCGCCGTAAGTGGATTCGACCACAATGTAATCCGCGTCTTCGACCGTCGAAGGATCGTGGATAATGGGTTCGTTATATCTGCCAAGGTCGCCAGTCATCACGACTTTGCGAACGGCTCCGTCGTTGCATTCCACATCAAATAGCACAAAGCCGGAACCCAGAATGTGCCCAGCGGTGACAAATTCAAACGAAAGCTTTTTCGTCAGCTCGATTCGCTTGTGGTAATTGACGGATTCCATCAATCGGCAGGCAGCGTTCGCGTCCTTTTCGGTGTACAGCGGCAATGCCGGATGATGTTTTGACGAACCGGATTTGTTGGCATATTCGGCATCTTCTTCCTGCAGTCGCGCGGAATCCGGCAACATAATCCGCGACAATTCAACCGTCGCCGGAGTCGCGTAAACTGTGCCGTCAAACCCGTCGCGCACCAGCCGGGGCAAATAGCCTGTGTGGTCAATGTGCGCGTGGGTCAAGATCACGGAATTGATGGAAGCCGGATTGACCGGAAAGGGCTCCCAATTTCTCAGCCGAAGCTGTTTCAGTCCTTGAAACAAACCGCAATCCACCATCACGCGATAGCCGCCGACTTCGAGCAGATGTTTTGACCCGGTGACGGTGCGCGTCGCTCCCAGAAATTGAATATTGGCCATTGGTGTTTCTCCTCCGATGCGCTGGTTGTATCACAATTATTTTCCAAGTCCCAAAGAAGCCAGATTTCCACTTGGCGAACTTCGCCGACTTGAGCATACTTTGCGCGGCCACCGCAGGTTCCCCCGTAAGTTTCCCGAGCGAGCAGTATCCGCTCATCCATTCTCAAGGAGAGTTATGAAGAAAATTCTGTTTTCACTTGTCGTCGTTTGCTGTTTGGGGTTCAGTTCCGCCATTGCAGCTTCATCGTCCCTATTTAGTTTCCGGATCAAAGCCGACATCCCATTCGATTTTCAGGTGGGGAAAAAGAAAATGCCGAAAGGCGATTACATCATTGAATCGGTCGGTGCGAGCAACACAATTTTGATTCGGAAAGAAAAAGGCGGCAAAGCCGTCAATGTGATGGCTGTTGTGGATAAGCACACGGACAAACACAAATCCCGATTGATGTTCCGGCGTTACGGTGAGCAATACTTTCTGGCGCGCATTTGGGATGGTTCCAGTGAAACCGTGCTGAAGATTGAAAAGTCGAGCGCCGAAAAGAAAGTCGCCAAACTGTTCAAAGATCAGTCTGGCAAGGACGAAGACGAAATTCCAGTCACGGATAAATAGTCATTCGAGTCAGGTAAGCAGAGGAAAACCGGAGCGTTGCATTACAGCAGGCTCCGGTTTTTTGTGGCTAGCTCAAAACTTTTTTCTTGCCGGTATCGCCTTTTGGACGGACTTGTTGCCCAGGTTTTCGTCCCATTACAATCCGGTGATCTGATCCTTCAACAATCACGGTTTGACACATTTCGCGCAGCCGTGATCGCAAACGAACGCCTATGCGGTCAGTTAAAGACTCTTCTTTACTCATCTGATCAGTGGAAATGTCGAGATAGTTTGTGGTGAATATAGTCACTTTTCGATCATTATAACGATTGTTGATAATTTGAAACATCGTATCACGCGCCCAGTCAGTAGGTTTTGTTGCGCCCAGATCATCTAGCACCAGCACTTTAGCTTCGTAAACCGGTGCCAAGACTCCAAGCTCAGAAGAATTCGAAATTGGGTTATAGCTGTTCTGAATTTCCTTCAACAGATCGCGGAAATCATAAAATAAACAGGGGATCCCTTTTTGTTCAATAAGCGCCCTGATGATGCCTACCGCCAGATGCGTTTTGCCCACTCCACATGATCCTACGAACAGCAATCCCATTTCTGCCAGCGGATACTCACTAACCAGAGTTTTCGCGAATTCCAACGCAGCGTACTGACTCGTCCAGGAATCTTTGGAACCACCCTGGGGTTTATAAGTCTCTAGCGTGCAATTTTCATAACGTTTTGGAATGTCCGCACGCACCAGCAACTGCGCGCGCTTGTCTTTGACTGTACAACGGCAGGGTTTTGCACCTTCTCCGGGAACTACTTCCCAGCCAGTATCGCTGCAAAATTCACAAATGGTTTCTTGGCGCAAACGAGAGGTCATCTTGAAGTTTCGTGTGATGGAAGTTGTGTGATCTTAAAGCTCCTGAAACGAGGCGCGGATTATAGGGACGCGGTACGGGCCTTTCAAGAACCCTGCCCAAACAAAATGGCTTCTTGTTGCAGACAGGGCAGATAAATTTTTGCCGGAACGGATTTCGGCGTCTGAAAAGCTGTGACAAGACTTTCTGAAACTGGCCAAGACTTGCCAAGATGGATTGTTGTACAATCGGCCATCGTTAAGGCGCTCAAGTCCGAGCGCCTACAAATCCAAACTTGCAGGTAGAAAGTTATGTCAAAGCAGTTTTCCAAATTATTCCAAGCAACCTTGCTGATGATTTTTGCCTTTGCGCTAATGCTGCCGGTGAGCGCGCAATCTGTGCCGAAAAAAAATAGTGGAGCAACCTCAACTTGTGATGGCGCCTTGGATATTGTGCCGACCAAAGCACTGAGCTTCGTGCGTAAACGTCGCCCGGGCAAAGACGCCGCGAAAAAAGAAGATGCCAACCAAAAGACTGTTCCTGCCAATTCAAAAGCTTTGCCAAAACCGCCGGGCAGGTAATTTTCCAGCCAGAGTATGAAACCCAAAATAAAACCACAGACGAAAGCCGGCGGGATCCGCCTGCTTGAAATAGCGTTTTTTGTATTGCCGTTGCTGGTGCTGATCCCGAATTTATTTATCATCCCTGACCTGACGTATCCGGGGTTGGCCACACAGGAAGTCGCCTTTTCCATCGCCGCAACGGTTTTTGCCGCCTTGGGGTTATTTGAACTGATTCGGTCAAAAACAGACCCGTTCAAGCTGCCTCGCGAGCAGGCGATTTTGATTGGCGCACTGCTGGTGTTCATTTTGTGGCAGGTGATTTCGTTGAAATGGTCTCCTGTGGCTTATGACGGCGTGCGAATCATCGGCATCTGGTTTGGCTTTGCCGTCTTTTTCGTAGCCGCGCTGACCACAATGCGCCAGCGAGCCTCTGAGGTTTTGTATTTCGTGTTGACCGGGCTGGCCGCGCTGCTGTCGGTTTCGCTGCTGTACGAGCGTGCGAAATACGGCGAAAACATGCTAGGCATCTTTTTCAATCACGGCATTACGTCGGAAATCCTGGTGACGCTGTTGCCGCTGCAAATCCTGAATTACTTCAGCAACCGCAAAACTGTGCCCATGTTTGTTTCATTGGCAGTTGCCGGCTTGAGCCTGCTGGCGCTGCTGGTCGGACTCCGCCGCGGAGCGATTTTTGCTGTGGTTGTGGTGTTTGTCCTGATCGCCGTCGGTTTGGCGATGAAACAGATCAAGCTGGCCGACCGTAACCGGTTGATTGTGATTGCGGCGGTTTTGATCGTTGCCGCCAGTTATGTTGGCATTCGATACCGCCAGCAGATTGCTTACAGAATTCAGGGCGCGACGCAGTTGTCGGCGACCGAAGGCGGATTGACCAACCGATTGCGCGGATGGATTACGGCCTGGGAGATGGGCAAACGAAACGCTCTTATCGGTGTAGGGCAGGCGGGATATCCAGCCAGATACGGAGAATATCGCCCTTATTTCACCACGAATCCCAGCTATGCGAACGTGGTAAAAGGCGAGGCCGCCGTTGTGAAATGGAGC
>CAZXHW010000131.1:0-12639 GCA_964639915.1 uncultured Heliomicrobium sp. | reverse complement strand
GGAATGATGACCTTGCCGAACAGAGTTTCGAGGATATGAACCTCAGCAATTTCGATCAGATAACGAAGCGGCGTTGTGTCGGAGACAATGATCATCTGCCGTTTTTAGCCAGCAGCGCGTCCAGTGCCGCGCCCTCTCTTTCAAAATCTTCCGTCGTATATTTGCTCCGCACGTCATACCGCTTGAAAAACGCATACAGCTCTTCTCTGTCCTCAAACCCAAGCATCTCCATGACTTCCCGCTCGGTGATCAAGTCGGACTGGTGTGCTTGAATGGCAGAAAGCTCCAACAGCCGCCGCTCAAGCGGTTGACTGGAGCTATTCCGAATCGCGGCAGCGACTCCATCTGGGATTGTCAGAATTGCTTGCTGCATTGTTTCTCCTCTCTATTTTCTTGAAGATACATCGCTCTTCTACGTCTATACAAGTATATGCTGGCGCAAATGCTTTGCACGATGTATATCTGACCCAGCCATTTCGCGCTAGAAGCAAAATCCAACGCCTCGAAACTGTCGAACAGCAAAAAGCTTGCTGCGCTGAACGAGTTGAAAAATCGCTGTGGCATCTGGTGTTTTACTGAAACTTGTAATGTATGAAGAGAAACGTACGACAAGACGGAGCTTGGGTACTGGCAACTGCTCAAGCTGTAGCCAAGCAATTAGAGTTTCACAAAGAAGATACAGGACTGCGCATTCGCATACCCAAATACGCTTTTTCAACGGATACGGACGGATGGTGTGCTGTTATTGGCGATCTCGGAAAGCATCGGCCGCTCATAGAAATCTGGTTCGACCGCTTCTCTGGCTATTCTGAGCGAAAGCTTTACGCCGGTTTTTACTCGGAAGGTAAACAGCAAATAACTGTAATCACCAAACGTGTTAGACGAATACTTTGGCCAGTTCGTACAGTAACTGCAAAAGACATAGAAGATGATAACTATTTGGTGCTTGCAGAACGTTTGCGTCGCTCTGAATTCAATGCGCCCATTCTCGAATATCACCTTGGCGGAGATACATATTTTGGCATTTATGATCCAACCCGTGAAATTTCAGAGAGGATAAATCCCCACTTCTGTAATCGTGCGGTGGCTTTCTTTGAAGATGTAGCTCGTGCTATGCCGAATGCTGTAGTTGAGGACGAACAGCGCGATGTCTACCCACAGTATGAAAACAGAAAGGTGGTAGCGTCGCATCTAAAACGCGAGCGTAGCAGACTGCTGGCTACCGAACGAAAGATTCTTGACGATTACGAGTGTCAAGTCTGTGAGGTACGCTTTGAAGATGTTTATGGAAAGCTTGGTCAGGGATTTGCGGAAGCTCACCATCTAATTCCACTTGGAAAGTTACAAGATAACGTAAAGACTGTCATTGACGACCTTCGAACGGTATGTGCCAATTGTCATCGAATGTTGCATCGCATGTCCGGCACGCGCAACGACATTAACAGGCTAAGAGCTATATACCGCAAACATTCAACATCACGCCGCGCAAGCTTTCGGAACACGACCTGAACGAGCCAAACTAAAGCCGAACGTGTTGATCTAGCCTCCAGCTACCGGTTGGGGCCTGATTGAGGGAAATTGCGTGCCGCGAATATCCCGAAAATGAAAAACGAACTGCTCGACCACGAAAAATCAGCAAACTTGTCACTAGATACCAGTCCCGGTTCCCGCGTGCGTTATCGCGTGCTGGGGCTAGCCGTATTGCTTGCTGGAATCACTTATCTTGACCGTGTCTGCATCTCGCTGACCGCGCCCGCGATGATGCGCGACCTGGGCTTGAGCAAGGTCGAAATGAGTCTGGTCTTCAGCGCCTTCACACTAGCCTACGGGATTTTCGAGATTCCGACGGGTTGGTGGGGGGACCGTATTGGGACGCGTCGAGTGCTGACGCGGATTGTCATCTGGTGGTCCAGCTTTACCATCTTCACCGCCGGTGCATTCAACTACGCTTCGCTGCTGGTGATCCGGTTTCTGTTCGGCGTGGGCGAAGCGGGCGCGTGGCCAAACGCGGCGAAGACCTTTTCTCGATGGTTTCCAGTAACGGAACGCGGCACGGCGCAAGGCATCTTTTTTATGGGTGCGCATCTGGCCGGAGGGCTGACGCCGCTGCTGGTGACCGCAATGCTGACGCGGATGCACTGGCGCTGGGTGTTCGTCGTCTTTGGCGCGGTCGGGTTTGTCTGGGCAGCGACATGGTTCTGGTGGTTTCGGGACGAACCGGAACAGCACAACGCCGTTTCGCCTGCGGAGCTTGCGCATATCCAGCGCGGACGCGGCAAAACGGTGTCGCATCATCTCAGCAAGGCGGCTTGGAAAAGGATTTTGACCAATCGTAGTTTGCTTGCGCTCTGTCTGGCGTACTTCACGCAAACGTATGGGTTTTACTTTTTTATTACGTGGATGCCGACGTATTTGGAAAATGCGCGCGGCTTCACTTCGACAATGCTGGGCGTGATGGCGGGTTTGCCGTTGGTGATGAGCGCGGCGGCGGATTTGTTCGGCGGGCTGACGACCGACTGGGCAACAAAGCGGTTTGGATTGCGCGTGGGGCGCTGCGGAGTTGGCAGCATCTGTTACCTGGTGGCCGGCGTGTTGCTGATTGTGGGGACGGCTACGCAGCACAACATCACGGCCGTCGTGTTGATTTCGCTGGCGCTGGCTTCGTCGAACTTCCTGCTGGGCGCAAGCTGGAGCGCCTGCACGGACATCGCTGGCGATCACGCGGGGACGGTCAGCGCTTGTATGAACACGGCGGGACAGGTCGGCGGTTTCCTCAGCCCAATTGTGTCTGCGCGCTTTGTGCAAAAGCTTGGCAGTTGGTCAGCGCCGTTGTATGTGTGCGGCTGCTTTATTTTGTGGGAGCGTTGTGCTGGTGGCTGGTGAATCCGCAGCGGCCAATTGTGATGGAGGATTAAGCTGACTAACTCAAACGGAAACGACCGTGGGATTCGTAAAGTGAATCCTCACGGTCGTTTACAATTAGGGCGCTGTAGAAATTACTTGTTCACAAACGCCAGCCAATCGCCCGGCGCTTCTTTTTCGCCAGAAGTAATCGCGAAGAACTCTTTCTGCACCGCAGCCGTAATGGGTCCGCGTTTGCCCTCGCCGATTTTGATGCGGTCAATGGTGCGGATGGGCGTGATTTCGGCGGCGGTTCCACTGAAAAAGACTTCGTCGGCGGTGTAAAGCGTCGCCCGAGGAATCAGCGATTCGACGACTTCGTAGCCCAGGTTGCGGGCAATTTGAATTGCCGAATCGCGTGTGATGCCGGTCAGGCCTGCGCTTGATAGAGGCGGCGTATAGACCTTGCCATCGCGAACGACAAAGATGTTTTCGCCGCTGCCTTCGCTAACGTACCCTTGCGTATCCAGCGCGATGCCTTCAACGTAACCGTTCTGGATCGCTTCCATCTTGATAAGCTGCGAGTTCATGTAGTTAGCACCAGCTTTAGCCGTCGGCGGCAACGTGTTTGGATGCATGCGCGCCCAACTGGAAACGCAAACATCAACGCCTTCTTCGATGGCTTCTGCGCCCAGATACTTACCCCAAACCCAACTGGCAATGTACACCTCAACGGGATTGTTCAGCGGATTGACGCCGAAGGCGCCGTACCCGCGAAAGGCTACGGGACGCAGGTAGCATTCTTTGAAGCCGTTGACGCGAATGGTTTCAAGGCAGGCTTCCATCAATTGTTCGACGCTGAATTCCAGCGGCATGCGATAGATGTGGCAGGAATCGTGAAGCCGTTCGATGTGTTCGCGAAGGCGGAAAACAGCGGGACCTTGCGGCGTCGCGTAACAGCGGATGCCTTCGAATAGCGAAGAGCCGTAATGAACCACGTGCGACATGACGTGAATATTCGCATCGTTCCAGTCAATGAATTTGCCGTTGTGCCAAACTTTTTGTGCGTTGTTGTTTGAACTCGTTGGATGAGCCATAGCGATTGAATACTCCCTCAAAATTTGTTGCCGGAAACTGTGTGTCAGGCAGGAGAATTTGATTGGTTAATGTTGAATCGAACCGAAAGGCATCATATAAGTCGGCTTCCGGCAAGGTCAAGCAACGCAACTTTCAATAGGAAACAAGCCAATGAACTTCGATCAAATTCGGGAATATTGTCTATCGCTTCCGCACGTCACCGAAGGCGTCCAATGGGACAACGATCTATTGCTTCGCATCGGCAACAAGATGTTCACAGTTCTGGCGCTGGACGCGGCAGCGAAGTACCGAATGTCATTCAAATGCACGCCCGAAGAATTTGCTGAATTGACGGAACAGGAAGGCATTGACCCCGCTCCTTATATGGCTCGCAATAACTGGATCGCATTGCAAAGCTACGATGCTTTGCCCAAAGCGGAACTGAAACGACTGGTCAAAAATTCTTATGAGATGGTGAAGGCAAAGCTACCAAAGAAAGTTTTGGCCGAACTGGATCAAACAACAACGCAGAAAAGTAAACCTGCAACGGCTGCGAAGAAAACCAAATCCAAATAACTTCACAAGGGAGAAGCGAATGAGCTACGCGCACAAGATTACAGGCACCAGCCCGGTCAAACTTCGTGATTTCGATCCCGAATACGATGCAGGCCTAAACAAAGAAGCCGGGGAAGCGAAGCTGGAAAAGCTGAGCGCCGAACTGACACGGTTGCAGGAACTGCTTTACGCCGCTGGTCAGCATTCGGTCCTGATTGTGCTGCAAGGCCGCGACACCTCCGGCAAAGACGGCACCATCAAAGCCGTGATGGGGCCGCTGAATTCGCTCGGCTGTCAGGTGGCGTCGTTCAAAGTGCCAACTGCCGAAGAACTGGCGCACGATTTTCTGTGGCGCATTCATCAACAAACTCCCGGCAAAGGCGAAATTACGATCTTCAACCGTTCGCATTACGAAGACGTGCTGGTGGTTCGCGTTCACAAAATCGTGCTGGACAAAGTCTGGCGCTCACGTTTTGGTCACATCAACGACTTTGAAAAGCTGCTGGCAGAATCGAACACCATCGTGCTGAAGTTTTACCTGCACATCAGCAAACAGGAACAGGAGCAACGTTTGCTGGAACGTGAGCAGGACGCGACCAAATACTGGAAGCTTTCGGCTGGAGACTGGAAAGAACGCGAATACTGGAATGCTTACACGACTGCTTATGAAGACGCGCTCAACCAATGCAGCACGCCGCATGCGCCGTGGTTCATTGTTCCGGCGAACAAAAAGTGGTTTCGCAATCTGGCTGTCGCTGAAGCTGTGGTCAACGCGCTGAAGCCTTATGAAAAACAGTGGATGAAACGGCTGGAAGAAATCGGGCTGAGGTCGAAAGCTGAAATCGAGGCGTTTCGCGGCAAGCAATAACAGATCAGCCTTACAAATATCTCAAGAAAGAATTTGGATTGTTCAAAAAACGCCGTGTCAATGAAACGTGTTCGACATCGTCGTAAGCCGTTTCGCCGACTGGATGCGAATCGAAGCTGAAGATTTGCGCTTCCGGGTAAGCCATCAGGATCGGCGAATGGGAAGCGACAATGAATTGCGCATCCTGTTCAACCATTTCTTTCATCATCGAAAGCAAAGCCAGTTGCCGCTGAGGCGAAAGGGGCGCTTCGGGTTCGTCCAGCAGATATAAGCCGCCCGGCACAAAGCGCGACTGAAACAGCTTCAAAAAACTTTCGCCGTGCGAGTTGGCGTCCAAATCCTTGCCGTACCGTTCGATCAACGCCTGCCGCTGTCCTAACGCTGCGCCCTTTGCCAAACCCAACGCATAACCACTGTAATCGTTTTCAAACTCGTCGGCCATTTCCTGCAATTCAGCCTGCATGGTTTGCAGCCGTTTGGCGAAGTTGAAGAAATCTTCCGCACGCAGAAAAAATCCTCGATGGGTTTTGCGCTGCCAGGCAAGTTTCAATTGCTTGCCCAAGGCGCGCGCGTTGTTCAGGCTCTTGTCGCGGGCGATGTCTTCACCGCCAACCGTGGGCAGATTGATTCCGGCGGCGATGGATTCGATCAATGTGGATTTGCCGGAGCCGTTTTCGCCAACAAAGAACGCAACCTGTGAACGCAATTCGATTTCGCCGAAGTGTTGCACTAGTGGCAGCGAGAACGGAAAGCCGGATTGTTTTTTCGCCGACGGTTTCAAGCCGATTGCTTGCAAATGAATCACTGGTTGCTCTCCTGGTTTGTCATCGCGGAAATCTGCTGCTACTCTGCGCGACGATTTTCTACACCGCAAGAAGATAGCAAAGAAGAAATGAAAGATTTATCCCGCCGTTTTCCGCAGTTCCTGCGGGCGTCTCACGACTGGGTAGCCAACAAACTTTCACGCGTCACTTCCACCGGCGAAGTGATTGCGGAAGTTGACGGGCTGCGCTTCATCGCCATTTCGGTCGTAGTCTTTCATCATTTGATGTCCATTTACCTGCCTGCGGTCGGGCGCGTCGAACGGATTTGGACCAGCACTGACTGGTTTGCCGCCAGCCACCAATCCTGGTTGATCCCGTTTGCCTACTGCGGACATTTTGGCGTCAATCTGTTTTTTGTCATCAGCGGGTTCATTCTGGCGCTGCCGTTTGCCAAGCGAGCTTTCAACGATCTGCCTGCGCCGAATTTGAAATCCTATTATCTGCGCCGCGTGACGCGCATTGAACCGCCTTACGTCATTTGTTTGCTGCTGCTGTTTTTCATGCTGTGGTTGGACGGCAAGGAATTCATCAGCTTGATTCCCAATCTGGTTGCCAGTGTGTTGTACGTTCACGGATTTATCTTTGGCCGCGAAAGCCTGGTCAACGGAGTCGCCTGGTCGCTGGAAGTCGAAATTCAGTTTTACATCTTCGTGCCGTTTCTGGTTCGGCTGTTCAGAATCTCTGACGCGCGAAAACGGCGATTGTGGTTGCTGGGATTAATTCTGGCGTTTGGAGTGTTTTCGCAAGAATTCATCTATCCATTTGGATCGGCGCGGCTGCGGCTGACGCTGTTCAACTTCCTGCATTATTTTCTGGCGGGGTTTCTGCTGGCGGATTTCTATTTGAGCTATCCTGATTTGCTGCGGCAAAAATCCTATCGCTGGGATGTTGTGGCGCTGGGCTGCGCGGCATTCATCCTCTTTACGTTGTGGGCATTTGGGCATACGTACTTTTTATTGCCGTTGGTGGTTGCGGGAATGTATGCCGGATGTTGTATGGGAAAAATTGCCAACCGAATCATCACATGGCGTTGGATCGTGATCATTGGCGGAATGTGTTACACGATTTACCTGTATCACGTGCCGATCATTTCGCGGATGTTTTGGGAACTGAAATCGTTGTCGGTCGCGACACTGTCAGCGACAGCGGATTTTCTGTGGATGTGTTTACTGATTGTGCCGGTGGTTTTCATCCTTTGCGCTGTGTTGTACATACTGGCCGAAAAGCCATTTATGCGCTGGAGCTTGACCAAGCGCGAAACTCTGCCGGCAGCATCGGTGGTCAACGCAGACTGAACGGCCACTTAGGCTAATAACTCCCGAGCGCGTTTCAGCGCTTCGTCTGTCGTTTCCAGCACATTTTCCCGGCCAAGTTTTTCAATCAGGCCAGATCGTTCCATCGCTTGCATGGGTTGAGCGGCCACACCGGTCAACATCAGCCTTCCGCCTTCGCGACGCGTTCGCTCCAGAACGTCTTCCAGCACCTGCAAACCTGTGGCGTCAATAGCCGGAACCATTCGCATGCGGATGATCAGAACTTTGGGCTTCTTTTCGACGCGGCGCATGGCGTCTTTGAACCGTTCAATCGCGCCGAAAAACAACGAACCGTACACTTCAAAGACTTCAACGCCTGGCGGAACATCAAGTTTTGAAATCGTGCGCGGATTGTTCGGGTCTTCTTCCTCTTCAACCAGATTTCCGGTCAGCGAACTCACCTGAGAAACCTCAGACATTCGTTGCAGGAACAGGAACGCCGCCAGCACCACGCCAACTTGAATTGCCACCGTCAAATCAATCAACACCGTCAGCAAAAATGTCACCAGCAAGACAGCCACGTCGCTTTTCGGGCTTTTCAGCAATTTCAGAAAGGCGTGGTATTCGCTCATGTTGTACGAAACGAAAATCAAAATGGCCGCCAGCGTCGGCATCGGAATCAGCGCCGCCCATTTGCCGAAAAACATCATAATCAGCAGCAGTGTCACGGCGTGAATGATCGCTGCCACTGGAGTTCGCCCGCCGCTTTTGATGTTGGTTGCGGTGCGGGCAATCGCTCCCGTCGCCGGAATTCCCTGAAAGATCGGCGAAACGATGTTGCCGATACCTTGTGCAATCAATTCCATGTTCGACCGATGCCGTGTCCCCATCATTCCGTCGGCGACGACCGCCGCCAATAAGGATTCAATCGCCGCCAGCAGCGCAATCGTGATGGCGGGCGAAAACATTTTGGTGATCAATCCCCAGGTCAAATGCGGAAAGTGCGGTGCCGGCAAGGTGTTTGGGACGCTGCCGAATCGGCTGCCAATGGTTTCAACGTTCAAACTGAGCAGGTGAACTGCCGCCGTCACCACGACAATCGCCACCAGTGACCCCGGAACTTTCGGCGTGATTCGCGGCCATAAAAAGACGATCAGCAGCGAAGCTGCGCCCACAGCCAACGCCTGCCAATTCATCGTCGCCGCTGCGTGAAAGTAAGCTGCCCACTTTTCGACAAAATCCGCCGGGACGCTTTCCATTCGCAATCCGAAAAAGTCCCTGATCTGGCCGGAGAAAATGATCAGCGCAATGCCTGTGGTGAAACCGACCGTCACTGGGTACGGGATGAACTTCAAAAACGCGCCCATCCGCAGCAAGCCCATCGCCACCAGCATGAATCCGGCGATGATGGTTGCCACGGCCAATCCGTCGTACCCGTACTGCTGCACGAGGCCGTAAATGATGACGATGAACGCGCCTGTTGGGCCGCTGATTTGCGCGCGCGTTCCGCCCAGCGCGCCAATCACAAACCCGGCGATGACCGCCGTGTACAAGCCTTGCTCCGGTTTGACGCCCGAAGCAATCGCGAAAGCAATTGCCAGCGGCAAGGCGACAATGCCGACGATGACGCCAGCGATCAGGTCCGAGGTGAATTGATTTTTGGAATAACCTTCGCGAAAGACAGTGATGAGTTTAGGTTCTAAACGGGTAGGCATTTATTCAGCATCCAGCCATTTTGTCATTAAGTAGCGGTCGTGGTCAGTAAAGCCGAATTTACGATACGTCTGTTGGGCAATGATGTTTTTGTGATCCACTTCCAGGTGCAGTGCGCGAATGCTGCTTTCAACACAAACCGTCGCCAGAAATTCCAGCACCTGTTTGCCGATTCCTTGTCCACGAAATTTTTCGTGCAGGAACAATTCGTCTACAAACGCATCACGGCCATGAAATTCCAGACTGTATCCAAACGTCAGCACGGCGTATCCGACGACTGTTTCGCCAACACGAACCAGAAAGACTTTTCCAAAGGCTTCGTTATTTAGAATTCCATCCAGGGCTCTGCGCACTTTCGCTTCATCAAACAACATTTCTTCATGAACATAAAACTCCTGCATCATCACCAGCAGGGTTTCGAAATCGAAGGAAGTCGCAAGTTGGAAGCGAAGATCAGGCATGCTTATTTGGCAAACGCTGCCAGCGGACCATCTGGTTTGAGGATCGGTTTCAGCGAGGAGTAGGGGACGATGACTTCCTGTGGCCCAAAAACGTATGCGGCGACCTGATAGGCGTCAAATGTGATCTGCAGCCCGTCGGGTGTGATATTCCAGCTTTTGTAATTTTCCGCTTTCGGCCCGGCCCCGTTGCGAAGCCATTCAGGATCAATGCCTTCGCTGCCAAGTTCTTTGGTCAATGTCGTGATGCAGTAACCCGAAATCATCTTCAGGTAATTGGAATTCGGCTGGAACAGATCAGCGAGTTTTATCATGCGCCCGTTTTGCAGATCGTAATTGAACGTTGTCGAAAGCGAATTGCCGTGCGCTCCGCCTGTGAATTGATATGTCCAGACCAACAAGCTGATCAGGTTTTTATCCGCGAAAGCGGTGTGATAACTGATTTCCAGCGAATTGCCTGGACGGTCGGCGTCAGATGGGTTTTCAGCCAGGTTGGCTTTGATGTCTTTTTTGAATCCGCTGACTTCTTTGCTGACGAAATCGCTGACGGCTTTGTTGAATGCGTCGGCGTTGGCGGAGTTTTCGCCGACAAGCTGTGGATAAGCGGTGTCAATTGTCAGCTTGTCCTTTTTGCTTTCCTCGTTTTGCTCCTTCAGCACCATCCGCAAGCCGCCAAGATCGAAACGTGTTTCGGCCAATTCAAACGGCAACGCTTTTGGATCGCCTTTGGATTTCTTCCAATCGCCAGTGAATTTCAGCCGGGAATCATCGCCGCGAATTTCCATCACCAGCTTGCCATTGAACACGCCTGTTTCTTTGTCGTCGGCAGTTTCTGTTAACTCGACGTTGCCATCTTTGCTAATTTTGCCCTGTAAGCTGAGCGATTTTTTCTGAATCTTTTTGTAGCGGTACGTGCCCCACACTTGATCGGCTTCGACTTGATTGCGATTAAGCTCCATTTCGACAGCGTGTTTACCGTCAATCAGCCCCGCCAAGGTGCGCCGAAATCTGGCCGGAACCGGAGCGATGACCGGCGGCGGTTCCACAGGAGTCGCCGAAGCGACTGGCAAAGGCGAAGCGCCCGGCTGAGAAATGCCAAGCTGGGTTGGCTTGTCGCCGCTGCAAGCAGCCAATACCAAACAAAATAAAACGATCAAAAACAATCTCGAATCTTTCATCTGCATTCCTTTGAAACGCGGCAATATAGAGTTGGAAAAAGACAGGATTTACATGATGAAACAGGATTGGCTTCAAGGCGACTCAACTGCGTTTTGTCTTGTTGAACCCTGCCAATCCTGTCTAAAAGTTTTGTTCTAAACTTGGTTGTCGAAGATTACATGACTGGCCCGATACGCCAGGGCACAAATTCCTTATGACCCCAGGTTTCAGCCTTTGTGCGTTCTCCGGAAGCGACGCGGCGGATCAGGTCAAAGATTCGCTGGCCGACGTCATAAATGGTTTCTTCGCCTTCGACGACGGTTCCGGCATTGACGTCCATGTTGTCATCCATGATTTTGGCGATGCGCGAATTGGTAGCGACTTTGATAACCGGAACAACCGGCGAGCCAATCGCGGAACCGCGTCCCGTCGTGAAGCAGATCATGTTCGCTCCGCCTGCGGCAATGCCGGTCAGCGAAACCGGGTCGTAGCCCGGCGTGTTCATCAGCACGAAGCCGGGTTTGTTAATGCGTTCGGCGTATGGGAAAACACCTGTTAGAGCAGTCGTGCCGCCTTTGGCGACCGCGCCCAGGGATTTTTCGCAAACGTTGGTAATGCCACCCATTTTGTTACCGGGCGAAGGGTTGTCGTCCCATTTGCCGCCAAACCGGCTCAGATATTCCTGATACCACTTCACGACTTCAACGACTCTGCGACCCGTGGCTTCGTCAATGGCGCGCCGAGTCAGCAAGTGTTCCGCGCCCATGCATTCCGGGATTTCAGCTAGAACGGAAGTGCCACCGCTGCGCACCAGCAAGTCGCTGGCGTACCCAAGCGAAGGGTTGGCAGAAATACCTGAAAAAGCGTCGGAACCTCCGCAGTTTGTGCCCAGCAAAATCCGGCTCATCGGCTGCGGAGTTCGTTTCATTGTCCGGCAATGTTCAATCAGCTTTTCGACTTCTTTGATGCCCGCAGCGACAGTCGCACGGGTTCCCCCACTGACCTGCATTTCCAGGCCGACGATCAACTTGCCTTTGCGAAATGCCTGTTGCCCAAGCTGCGTTGTGCCGATGTATTTGGAAATCTGATTGACTTCGCAACCCAGACTGACCATCAACACAGCGCCAACATTGGGGTGATAAATCATACCGGCAATGGTGCGCTCCAGTTGCCAGGTGTCTTCGCCTTGCGAATGGCCGCAACCTTCCTGGTGCGGAATGGCGACGACGCCGTCAATACCATCGCCTTGGAAATCGGTTTTGATGAAGTGTTCGGCAATCAGTTCGGTGACGTGGCTGGAACAGTTCGACGTGGCGATGACCGCGATGTAATTGCGCGTGCCGACATCGCCGTTTTCGCGTGCATAGCCTAAAAACTCGCCAGCTTCTTCCGGCGAAAAGTATTTGGTTTCAGGTGTTTGCGTCGCAAATTCGTAATTGCCTGCGCTGAATTCCGGCACGACATTGTGCGTGTGAACCCACGAACCGGCAGCAATATCTTCAGTGGCTTTGCCGATGGTTTCGCCGTATTTGTGGATCAACGAGCCTTTGGCAATGGGACGCAGCGCGATTTTGTGGCCGGGCGTGATGGTTTCGCGTGCGGTAACTTTATCGTTTCGATTGTCGTTGATAACGATCTCTCGCCCTTCCGAAACCGGCAACCGGGCGACTCCCACGTTGTCTTTGGCATTGAGAACAAGGATTGGTTTGTCAGCATTGGTGTTCATTGTAGTGTTCATCCCAGAATAGATTGGTTACACCACTTTCTATCACGTCATTGTCAGACCAGCAAGCATTTCAGTCTGGTTTGACTTGGACCAGACTGGTCTGCAAAATCACGCCGTTTTCCGTGATTCGAATTGTGAAGAAGTCACATTGTCCTGTTCGCCCTCC
>CAZXHW010000130.1:0-12684 GCA_964639915.1 uncultured Heliomicrobium sp. | reverse complement strand
AACCTGCGGCATTGTCTGTCGCGCCTGTGCCGCTGTGCCAGGAATCCATGTGCGCGCCAACCATGACGACTTCGTCTTTCAGGTCAGATCCAGGGATTTCGGCGACTGTGTTGTAAGCCATCGGATCGTCATCATAAAACTTCGCTTTGATGTCCACTTCCATTGTGACTTTCTGGCCTTTTTGCAGCATGCGCACAAGGCGACCGTAATGCTCAACCGTCAGCGTAACCGAAGGCAGCGCTTGCGGCGCATTTTTGTCTCGCGGGCCACCGGCAGAAACGAAAATTGTTCCGCCGTCGCCAATACGACCAACATCCACCAGCACTGCCGCGCCTTCCGAACGGATGAACTCAGTTCGTTTGGCGTTAAGCTCCATCTGCTGGCGGAAATTCGGGTCGCCACCGGGGCCGCGTGGCCCACCGCCACCGCGCGGAGCAGCCAGATCGGCATTCGCCATCGCCAGCAATTGCTCATCATTGAACCGTTTGCCGGGCGCATCGAACCAGGCTTTGACATCGCGCATTGGCGCAGTCAACACAATCGCGCCTTTCAGCTTGCCGCGATATTTTTCAAAATCGGCTTCGGTTTTGATTTCAGGGTAGATGACTTCGGCGACGACTGGTCCGTTCGTGCCAGGAGTCCAGGCTTTCGGATAGCCAATCAGCGGGAAGGGAACCGGTGCCGTTACATTGGCCGAGAATTTTTCCAAGGCCCAACCTCGACCGAACGGCCCCCAGGATTCCAAGTGGGCATTTTCCATTCCCCATTCCGTCAGCCGCTGCTTTGTCCATTCGTTGGCGTTTTTGAGTTGGGGCGAACCGGTCAAGCGCGGGCCAATCACGTCAGTCATCCAACTGATGGTGTCCATGACTTTTGACCGCTCCATGCCTTCTTCGCGAATCTTTTTCATCATGTCCAGGTCAACTTTTTCGACCTGGGCGACCTGAGCAATCCCGCTCAGGCTAAAAACAAGCAACGCAACGATAAGCGGCGTTGCCCGTTTGAAATTACGGTTGAACATAAGGTTTTCCTCCAAAGGGTGGTCAACAGCCTTTCGCTATTGAGGCTTTGTGTCGAAATTTGGTTTTGGTACTTAATGATGACGGTTCGGATCGGCAGTTTAAGCGTCCGTGTCCTAAAGTTGCAAGATTGCAATTATAGGGACGTGTTTGAAAAGCGGCTGGTTGCGCGAAACTCTTCGGCAAAGAAAAAGGCGGCAAACAGAACACTCTGTTTGCCGCCTTTTTCTTTGCCTTTTCCCTTTGCCAATTATTCGCTGGCTACCAGATTTGTCGTCAAGGGCATCACCTGATCCGCTTTGATCAATGCGCGTCCGTTTTTGATTTCGACGCGTCCAAATACCGAAACGCGATGAATCGGGTCGGTGATCAAAGCATGGCGCTGTGACTTGCCCAATTGAGCCAGCGACACATCCGCCAGGGTTTTCGTATTGTTGTCAAAAACAACCAGCGACCGTCTGTCGGCGCTGATGGAAATAATATCGGCAGTAATTGCCACTTTGTGGCCTTCCATTTCACCTGCGCGACTGGAAATTTCCTTCAGATCGGTTTGAGCATAATTGGTATCAATGTTACTGCTGGTCGCGCGGCCTTGCGCAAAGCCCACAACTGCCAGACAACTCACCAAAATTAAAGTGCGAACTATGTACATCTATTCTCCTAATCTCCTGAAAAAGAAAAAGTTATCGTTATAAAAAGTATCTTTGTTTGATTTTCGATCTCGTCGGAAGAACGCCAGCGTGCTGAGCTTCTTGCAGAACTTTATCGGCTGCAAACAAAGGCGCGGAGTGTATCCGACGCGGAGATTTCTGGCAAATAGGAAAATATCTATTCGATTAGTTTGCTTGTGCCTGCGTTTCCAAATCCTTTAACACTTGATCCGGTTTCCAGTCGTTCCCTCGATAAAAGTGAGCGACTTTGCCGTCCGCCGAAATCATCACGGTTCGCAGATTGTGAATGACCTGGTTTTTCTCTGGCCAGTAATTCAGCCCAAACGCCTGACCAATTTTTTTCACTTCTTCCGAACTACCGGTGGCGAAATCCCAGCGGGCAAAGGCATCAGGTTTGGTCGAATTGATGTAGCGCAATCCGTATTCACGCAGCACTTTCGGTTTGTCGTATTCCGGGTCAACGCTGACGCTGAGCAGGCCGATTTTGTCTTTCAACGCAGCATTGTTGGCCAGTTCCTGGTTAATGAAAGCAAAGTTAGTGCTCATCAGCGGACATTGATCCGGCATGGGGCAGCGCGTGTAAATGAAAGTCAGCAAAAGCGTTTTTCCGCGATACTTGTCCAAGCTTATTTTCTTGCCGTCCTGATTGACCAGGGCGAAATTCGACACCGCATCACCAAGTTTGGGTTCAACGCCGGTTTCTATTTCTTTGCCGACCAAACTGGGATCGGAAATATTGGATACGACAGGATTTTCCAGCCAGGTTCGATTCTGATCTACAACCAGTGTTGCTTGAATTTGCGCACCGGGTTTCAGTTCGCTGAAAGCCCAATCGTCCAGCAAGGTGAACGGCATGGTCATCGCGTCCATGTAACCCTCAATTTGTTCGTGCTGGATGGTCACTTTGTGTTCGGCTTTGTCTGCGGAAACGACTTTGCCTTTTATCTCGAAGCGCTTTGCGCTGCCGGAAGCAGTGGGCGGTCCGCTTTTCTTGCAAGCGGCGGCGACGCTTGCCAGTAATAGGAAGGTTACAGCCAAAGTGATTTTGAAACGTAGATTGAATGAAAACATAGTGAATGACATTTGATCTTCTCCAGAAAACTCAAGGAACTTTGGTAAAGCCCAGGCCTACCTGAATGAAGTGATCGTCTTCGGTTAGCACATCAGTGATGCCAAGCTCTGTCATGACAACCATCGAAGTCAGGTCGGTGAAAGAGATGCGAGGCTTGTCTTTGTATTTAATCCGGAACTCAATGGCACGATTGAATCGCTCTTCAGTGACCCACTCAACTCGTAAGAAGCCGCTGGCAATTGTGCGCTGTATTAAGTCGAGGGATTCTGTGGCTGCTTTGAAGGGAAGTCGGCTGAATAAACGTGTGATAGTTTCGTCCAATACGTAATCGGTTGTGTAGGCGATACCACTCTGCTGTTGAAAGTTGACGTAAAAGTTACGAATTTCTTGATGGCGATGGCTTCGCCGATCACGCAACTCCAACCAGCCCCAGGTATCAATGAAAAGCTTCACCGCTATTCTCCGTACAACTCCTGGTCAATGTTGGCAGATAAAGACCCATGGCTCACTCCGCCAATGTAATCCAGTAAAGGATTGTGGGCAGCTTTGGTTGGGGCTTGATTGGCGTTGGCGTTACCTGTCAGCAACGGTTTCAATAGCTCCAAAGCCCTTTGTAATTTGTCTTCGGGCAGACGAGCGACCTCTTCCATCACCTTGAGTTTTAATGCTTGTGAATCAGTCATCATTATTACCTCATTGCCTCGCGATGTTATTCGTTAATGCCAAAAGATTTTACACTCATCATTGCCAGGGCGCCACGCTCAAGAGTTTACTTTGCCGGAGCGAGTTTTCCGTCAGGGAGCACTCGGAAGTTGTTGCCTCGCCAGTGAATTTCGTCGCCGACGAAGCTGGCGATCCAGACACCGAAAGTTATCAAATCACGAATTGGCACAAGCCAGAAAAACTTCGCCAGAGTTTTGTCTTTCAGTCCGTAAACCCCGACGACGAAAACCGGCAGGAAGCGAACGAATATCGCCGCCGCCAGCAACCACCAAGCGAATCGCGAAAAGTCCCATGCCAACAGCGCCAACAACGAAGTCGCCGTGCCGTAAGTCAGGATCAAGCCGCGGTACCCCCAAGGGCGGGAAATGCGCGTCGAACGTCCCCAGCGAAGTTGATGTTTCAGCATCGTTGCCATCGTATCCGGGCTGGAAATGTGATCCACCACGCAATCTGACAGGACAATTTCGTAGCCGAGTTTCGCCGTCAAATTGCCGAGCATAAAATCATCTGCCAGATAATCGGCCACGGCAGGAAAGCCGCCGATGCGTTCTAGAATGTCGCGCCGCATGACAATCGTCGAGCCAAGCGAGAAAACGATGCCTTCCAGTAAACGCGACGAACAAACTTCCGGGCCAAAAGTTGATGAAATGCCGATGTTTTCCAGCAAAGAGGCTGGTGTCCGGGCGTTGGCCCCGCGATACAGGCACGTGACCATGCCGATTGTCTCCCTCTGCATCGGGGCAACAACGCGCCGCAGGTAATCAGGCTCAGCTCGAATGTCGCTGTCCACAACCAGCAGGATGTCATGGCGAGCTTTGGCAAACATGTTTTGCACGTTTGAAACTTTGGCGTTGTGTCCAATTTCCTCCCCCGAAATGACAAGTTCAATGTCACATGCGGGGAAATCAGCAATCAGTTTTTTGATGATTGGCACAGCCGGGTCATTGGCTTCGCGCACGCCGAAGATGATTTGAAAGTTCGGATAGTCCTGCCGGCAGAAACTGGCAAAATTTTCATAGCCTTCGGCATCTGCTCCGCGAACGGGTTTCAGGATTGTGGCTGGCGGTGTGAAGTTCAAACCAAGCGCGCGTTGACGGCGCCGGTCGGCAAACCACGCCAGGCCTCCAACCAGCGCGATGCCGTAATAAGCAATTGCCGATAGCACGCAAATGAATAGAACAATGCGAACGACAAACAGCGCCCAAAAAGCAATCGGGGAATGCAATTGCGGCGCAAAAACCGAGTAAATCGAATTCATCCACTTCATCGAGTTGAGCTGAAAAGCGCCTCCAACTTGTCGGAAATTGAAACCAATGCAACACCAAAAGCCACCAGCAGCGTTCCCATCCACCGTTCTCTGGAAATCCGTTCGCCCAGAAAAAATCGCGCGCCTAGTGTGTTGGTAATATAGCTGACGGCAGTTAGCGGAACGACAAAACTCAGGTCGGCATAGCTGAGCAGGCTGATAAAGGAAAAAAAGGAGACGGCCATGCAGGCTACGCCGCCAATCAAATAAGGATTCCGAATCATTCGCCAGATTGCTCCCAGCAACGCGCGTGGACGCAACGAAACATCACCGACCTGTTGCATACCTTTGGCCGAAAGAATCTCGCCCAGCGAACTGCCGCCAATCAGCGAGCAAAATAGCAGAAAGGTCTTCATTCCGTTTCGGCCTCCGCTTGCTCTGCCGCTTTGGTTGTACGCTGTTCGGTTTTGGCAACGACGGCTACGCCAAAACAAATAACCAAGGTTCCCAGCCAACGCGCTGGCGAAACGCGTTCGCCCAACAGTTGCCAGGCCATGACGGCATTCATCACGTAACCGAATGCCGTGACCGGAAGCACAAAGCTTAAATCGGCCCAGGAAAGCGCCACCAGATAAAGTCCAAAGAAGATGCTGAGAATCAAAATGCCAAGCCAGACATAAGGCGTGCTGAAGACTTGAACGCCGATGTGAAATAGCTCTGCCGGATCAAGCGTGTTCACTTCACCGACGGACCTCATCCCTTTTGTCAGACAAACGTCGCCAAGCGTTTGCGCGCAAATGGCGACGAACAAAACAACCAAAGTTTTCATATTGCGGATTCGTACGTTGCCAATCGGAAGCCGGCAGTTTCGATTGCCAGGCGAACGCGTTCGCTGGTCAGCGCCTGAAGTTCGCGTATGCCGCCCGGATTTTCCTGTCTGGCGGTTTCGTCTGCGTCTAACGCCAATGGGTGGGCGTAAATTTCACTGGTGGCAGTTTCCATTTGTTTCAGTAATCCAAGCAGATAGCTTTCATTCATATCGCCTGATTGTAACAAACCGTAAACCTTTTGTGGCTGAATGAAGTTGCGTCCGGCCAATCGCTTTTCGCACCAACCGCCAAGCAGATTGAAAACCGTTCCCCAGACCAGTTTGATCGGCAAATGCTTTCGATCCAATTTCAGGCTTAGCCGCATTTCTCCTTTGACGACACGAACGCGGCGCACTCCGAATTCTTCGCACAGCCGAATCAGTTCATCAAAGATCACAGGATGTTGGTGCAGGTGCGTATGACCATCCACGTGCGAAAAGTTCAAACCGGTCGCCACGAAGCGCTCAAACTGCGCGCGCATCTCGGCGCGAAGTTCTCTCCTGGCGACTGGACTGAAGTAGTACTTGATTCCAGCCTGAAACGAACTGTCAGTGAATCGGCCTTTGGCATCGGTGATGTGCGGAATTTTTGCGTGCGGCAAAGCCGCTCTGCCAAGCACTAGCACCAAATGCAAGCCAACTGCCAGGTTGGGATTTGCTTTGGCAAGTTTGACAGCATCGTCAGCGGCGCACTCATTGACCATTAAGCTTGCGCTGGTCAGCACGCCTTCGCGGTGAGCATGAATGATGGCGCGATTGACGGCTTTGGAATAGCCGAAATCATCGCCGTTGATGATCAGTGGAATTTTTGGTTGAAACTGTTGGGCTTCCATTTAAAGTGAGAAGATCAGAGTGCAGCGATGGCTTCGATTTCGATTTTGAAGCCGTAATGAAGGTCTTTGATCGGAACCACTGCGCGTGCCGGACGATGTTCGCCCAGCGCGCGGGCGTAAATTTCATTCACTTTGCCCCACAATTCGATGTCCGAAATATAAACCGTCATTTTCAGCACGCGGTTCAAACTGCTACCGGCGGCTTCCAAGACTGCGCGGATGTTTGCCAGCACTTGCTCGGTTTGCTCTTCGATGGAGCCGAGTTTCTTTTCGCCGGTTGCCGGGTCAATTGGCAATTGCCCGGCGACGTAAATCAAGCCGTTGTGAATAATTGCCTGCGAATAATGGCCGCCGGGAACAGGAGCGTTTGGCGTCAGAACAGGTTGAATGTCCATAGTGGTTATCGTTGATTGAAAATGTCCATGGAATTAAAAGATAACTTGAACTTAACGACGAAGATTGTACCCAAGAGAAGGCGGAAACCGCTACCGGTCAATGCTACAAGAAAGCTGCCAGGCTTCCGTCTGTTTTCTAATTTCGGAGTTTGTATTAAGTTTGAATTGCCACGGAAAAAATTGATGACTTTTTTCGATGCATTGGGTAAAACGGATTTGCGATGAGCGAATCGCGATTACAAACCATTAGCAAGTTGTCAGAGCATTAAAGTCCTCGGCTTAATGACAGCGACGCTGCAAAATCGGGTTTGTTCATAGCAACCTAAAATCGGCGAAAAACCTGAGCCGATAGTTCCCGAATAAAAGCCCTTCACAACGTTGATTTTAACCCTAAGTCAATTTCCCCCGATTCTGGAGGTGTGGTTATGAAATGTATCCCAAGCCGGTTTTTCGTTCGTTCTTTCTTGTTGATCACCGCGTTTTGTTCTGTTTGGATAATGCCTCAACCTGCTCGCGTCGCTGCAGATCAGCAGAAAGGCGAACCAGAAGTGGAAACGACAAAAAGCGTCTTTGTCACTTCTCAATCAAAGAGCGGCGTTTCCACGCGAGAGCTATCGAAAGCAGAAATTGAAAGAATGCCTTTGCCGCAGGAAAAAAGCCTTTCCGGAAAATCCCCAATCACCCTTTCCAGCAAACGAACAGCGCCAAACCAAAACAGGTTCAGCTTTACCTTGACCACGACTTCCCAGTTGGACGCTGTGCCGCAGGCCAAAGCCGCCGTGCAGCGCGCGTTAACAAAATGGGCTGAAATGTTCGACAACGACGTAGCCTCGTCTGTGAACGTGGATTTTGGCCCGACATTGTTTGGCAATCAATTTCCCTCCTCAGATAGCGTCGCCGTCACGTCAGCGACTTTATTTTCTGGCGAGTATGCGGGGCTGAGCGATTCGCTAAGCGTTAGGACGTTCAACTTGCAGCAGCGCGGGCTTTACGAATCGTTTCCGCAGGGAGGATTCAGAACCGAAGTAAGTCTGGCTTCGCGCGTAAGTATGCCAGTTCCACTGGCCAGGGTCAGCGGCTCCTTAAATTTCGCAGGGTTCACCAATCCATTCACCATTGGCTTCAATTCAAATAAGAAATACGACTTCGACCCAAGCGACGGGATTGATGCCGACAAGTTGGACTTCGAAGCGTTAATGTTACGCGAAGTCGGAAGAGTTCTGGGATTTATCAGCACGGCTGGTAGCGGAGAAGTCAAATTTGAAAAACAACCCGAATCCAGCTTCCACGACCAGGAAACCTTATGGGACCTTTTTCGATTTCGTGACCGCATTACCCTGCCGGAATTCAGCACAGCCCAAAGAACCCAATTGTCGGGTGGAAAGCACATTTTTTTTGCCGGTGGACAGGAACTGCCGCTTTCCACTGGAAGACCAGACGGGAGCAAGGGCGATGGCCGACCGGCTGGACATTGGAAAGATGATGAATTGACAGGGCAATACATCGGGATCATGGACCCGACTTACGCGCTCGGTGAACGGGGAGGCATTACCGCCAACGATTTGTCCGCATTGGATTCCATGGGCTTTACGGTTTTCCCTGGCACTTCTGTGATTGAAGTGCTTTCAAATGATGACAATTCCGGCGAAGAAAGCTTATCGCTAAACGGTGCGATGGCTGTAACGCGGTTGGTTCCGGAGCGTTACCCTTATGAAGTGCAATCTGTCCGGGTGCAATTGCCAAAATCCGGGAACACTCCTTCTCCCATTGGCCAGCAAATTCGCGTTGTCATTTTTGCCGATCCCGCCAGAAGCGGGCGGCCTCCGGTGAATCCGACGCTGCTACTGGATCGCACGATTCCCATTGCTGCTGTGCCTGAAACACGTATGCTGGAATTGATGCTGCCGAACGGTCCAAAAATAGATTCGGGAGATTTATATGTCGGCTTGCAGGTTCCCACCGGACTGATGCTTGTAGGCGACACCAATGTCGAACGCCCACATTCCTTTCTCACAGCGGATAATGGCGCAAGCTTTCAGTCCTTGAAGGCGCCGAACCAGCAGCCTGTCAACTTGATGGCCCGCGCAGTGGTTACAGCCAGGTATGGAGATCCGGCGGTTCCTGAAATCATTTCGTTCAGCCCAAGCTCCATAACTGCTGGTGGCCAGGTCGTGTCGCTGTATGTGTACGGGAAGAACTTTTTTGGCATTAATGGTGATGGTTTTCGGGAAAATTCCATCGTGCGTTGGAATGGTCAGGATCGAGCCACCGAATTTCTGAGCGGTTCGCTGTTGCGTGCCACCATACCGGAATCCGATGTCGCCAACGCTGGCACGGCGCGAATCAGCGTTTTAACAAAGACTGAATTAAACGAAATCATTGAATCGGGCTCGGTCGAAATCGCCATCGGTGCTAATCGTCCTTTGCCTGTATTGGCCAGCTTATTTCCAGCAGGAGGGCAAGTTGGCGGTGATGGATTCGATTTGGTGCTATTCGGCAAAAATTTCAGCCGGGAATCCCTTGTTCGTTGGAATGGGGTCGAGCGAACTGCAAGCTTTTCCAGCAGCTCGGAAATAAGCTTGAGGGTGACAAAAACGGATCTGGCCAATGCCGCCAATGTCGAAATCGAAGTCTTTACGCCCGGACCGGGCGGAGGCGTGTCGAATAAATCGACGTTTAGGGTTGCGCCTTGTCAATTCAAGCTTTCCAGCGGAGATCAAGCGGTGGCGATCAATGGTGGCCGACGCGAAGTTTTTGTCACAACGGAAAACTTCTGTCGTTGGACGGCAACCAGCAATGTGCCCTGGGTGCTTACCGACGGCGTCAATAACACAGTCGGCAGTGGATTATTTGGGATACAGGTAGACACGAATTATGCGGATGGCGGGCGTGCTGGGTTGGTGACTGTGGGCGACGCGAAATTCACTATTCGGCAAAGCGGTTTAGCCAAACCGGTTTCCGCCGCCAGCTACACGCCGCTGCTTGCGCCGGAATCTATCGCTTCGGTTTTCACCCTGGGGCTTGGCAATTCGATCAACATTGCTTCTTCGACTCCGTTGCCGACAACGCTGAATGGCGTGCAGGTAAAAGTGCGCGCTTCGAATGGCAATGAACGTCTGGCTCCGATTTTCTTCACTTCGCCGGATCAGGTGAATTTCCAGGTGCCAGCAGGCACAAGTTCCGGCACTGCGACCATTTTCATCAATAACGTCTTTAACTATGGCCAAGTGCAAATCGCTCCGGTCGCGCCGGGCTTTTTCACCGCAAATTCCAGCGGAAGCGGATTGGCGGCGGCTGTCATTCTGCGCGTCAAAGCAAACGGCGCACAGAGCTATGAGTCAGTCGCTGAATTTGATCCGGCGCAAAATCGCGTCGTTGCTCGTCCAATAGATTTGGGAGCAGAAGGCGACAAGGTTTATTTGTTGATGTTCGGCACGGGAATTCGCAAGCGTAGCGATCTGACGGGTGTTAAGGTCAAGATTGGCGACGTTGACGGCGAAGTTTCCTTTGCGGGCGCGCAGACGGATTTCATCGGCCTGGATCAAGTCAATGTACTGTTACCCGTTTCCCTGCGTGGACGTGGCGAAGTGACCATCAATTGTTCGGTAGATGCGCGCAACGCAAATCCCGTGACGGTTACGATCAAGTGACTTCGACCAAAGGGTTTTGTTTGTGAATTGCAGGTAGAGACGCAAAATTTTGCGTCTCTACCTGTTGTCTTACCTTGATGCGGTGGGGCAGGGCTGATACGCTCCGCGCTCGCACTTCGCATTCACATCCACAAACAACTCATAAGGAGAAAAGACCCGTGAAAAATTCGCTCAGGGGCTTATTGCTGCTCTCATTGTGTTCCGTCACTAGCTCCGTATTTGGACAAACGCCTGCGCAACCAGCGCAGCCCGCCACTCCGGCAACGCTGACTGTTCCCGCCGGATTCAAAGTTTCCCTGTTTGCCTCGGACATCACCGGCGGCCGGCTGATGGCCGTCAGTCCTGATGGCGTGTTGTTCGTTGCTCGCCAAACCAAAGGCGATGTCGTCGCTTTGCCTGACCGCAACAAGGACGGCAAAGCCGACAGCGTGGACGTTGTGGCCAGCGGGCTGACTCGTCCGCATAGCCTGGCGTTTAACAAAGGGTATTTGTACATCGCCACGCACCCCGCCGTCATGCGGATGAAGTACGCGAACGGCAAAGTCGAAGGCACGCCCGAAAAGTTTATTGACATGCCGCCGCCGCTCAACCCCGAGTCGCATCGCTCGCGCAGTATCGGTTTTGACAAAGCGGGCAAGCTGTACGTTTCCATCGGATCGTCCTGCAATGTTTGCGAAGAGCCCGACGACCGCCGCACAACGATCATGGTGTACAACGCCGACGGCACAGGCGGAAAACCATTTGCCAAAGGGCTTCGCAATGCCATCGGTTTCGATTGGGACCCGAAAACCGGCGTCATCTGGGCTGACGATATGGGGCAGGACGGGCTTGGCGAAGAGTTCCCGCCGGATGAAATCAACCGCATCGAAGCAGGGAAGCATTACGGCTTTCCATACTTCGTCGGCAACAACGTTGCCAATGCCGGACTGAAAGACGCCAAAGGTTCGCTGAAAGCCAGCGAAGCCACGCCGCCCGCATTGGAAATGCCCGCGCATTCTTCGCCGATTGACCTGCGCTTTTACACGGGTAAGAAATTCCCGGCTGCGTATCGTGGAGCCTTGTTCATCGCCATTCACGGTTCCAGCCCAACCGGTCGCAAAGAAAAGATCGGTTACAACGTTTCTCGCGTGGTGTTCAAAGACGGCAAACCCGTCAGTTTGGAACCATTCGTCACCGGCTGGCTTTCCAATGGCCAAGCCAACAACGGTCGCCCGGCTGGCCTAATCACCGGAGCCGATGGCGCGCTGTACATCTCAGACGACAACAAAGGCTTCGTGTACCGAGTGAGCTACGGCAACTGAACATATGTTAATAGCCCTCTCAGGCGGACCGGATTGGCATTTTGTCGTCCGGTCCGTTGCGATTCTTGCTGATTCAAGTTTCACTCAACTTTTGATTATTACGAGTCAAGGTTAAGTTTGATCGTGTATCACTGCCAGTTAGTGATCTTGAAACTGAAGCAGCAACGAATTGGGCGATACTGTATGCTGACCATATCTCTCCAAACGTGCCCTGATAACCAGAATATCGAGCTTTAATTTCTGGAAAAACGACAAGCCTTGAGCTGATTGACGATAGATCTGTTAAGCCAGCACTTACACATCTTTGCAGGGCATCGTGGATGTTGTGCCCAATTTCATCCCTGGCAATTTTTTCAGTTAGCCCAGTTTTTTCTGCAAGATATGCCTTAAGCAGAACCTCAATCGCCATTCGAGAATCTTCTATAGCTTTGAAATTTGGCCGCCTTTGATGGTTTATCATTGATACTGCTGCTGTAAGATGCTTTTCGCTGCTTCTAAAAAGTGATTGGGAGAATGTTGGCAAGGCATCTTCATCATCAAATCCGCATAACTTTTCGATTGCGTTACCATAATCAAAACAGTCAACCCAGAGACGAGCGTATTCTTCGCATTCAGTTTGGTTGGAGGCCAGCATTTGCTTTGCCTTTTCTGGCATTGAGTCAAGGCTATTAAAGATATTGACCTTAAAACGTCCGAAAACTACAGGAATACAAACCGGCCAAAAATTGGCAGCAAAGTAGAAAGAGCCAACAAACATCCAACCGAAGTACACTTTGCTTATTCCCGTCCGAACCTCAAACCAATCATGAATTCGTGCGCAAGCTTCAGAGTACTCAGAGTCAATTTGGGCATTATTGTTTTGTTTGACCCACTCGGAAATAACTGCCCTATGCCTCTCTTTTCGGT
>CAZXHW010000129.1:5329-12686 GCA_964639915.1 uncultured Heliomicrobium sp. | reverse complement strand
GGCAAATAACGTTGCCGACATTTTCTTTTTAATGATCGGGCCACCGAAGTTGAAGTTAAACCGATTGGTCTTCTGATCGGGCCGAGTCAGGGCAAAAGCGTTACGGGCATTGAGCGCCGAATTGCGATGTCCCCACCCGCCGCTTCCACGCCAACGGTCATTGCCAGGTTTGGTGATGATTTCAATTCGATTAAAGCCGGGATTGGAAAATTCCGCCGAATAAGGACTTTGATTGACTCTGATTTGCAGAATGGATTCTTTTGGAGGCAGGCGTCCCCCACTGAAACCATCCACCAAAATGTCTGCGCCGTTTCCGTTGCCACTTGCGCCAGACGGGCCAACCAGATTGTTCAAGTATTCGCGCAAGTCATCTTCGTTATCCGGCAAGGACTTGATGAACTCTTCGGTTAATACCGTCGCACTCATGTTCTCGTCCGGATTGGTGGAAACGCCAACGGTGTTTGCAGAAACATCGGTCACGACATCAATCGTGCCAACGATCATTGTGATTTCTAGTGAAGGTTTATCCAGCGGGATTTTCAGGTCATTGATCACTACGGTCTGGAAGCCTTGAAAAGCGCTAGTCAGGGTGTATACGCCAGGTGGAACGTTCGGAATGCTAAAATCGCCGTTGACGCCGCTCTTGGCTTTGCGCTGTTTGCCATCTGGCGAATTCAGCACAACATCGGCGCCAGGAATTACGGCTTTCAGTTCATCAATCACTTGCCCGCGCAAGGTTGTATTTTGCGCGAAGCTCGCCGAAGCCAATAACAACGTCATCATCAACGTTGCGGCTATCGTAATCACAGTCTGCTTAATTCGGTTCGTCATATATTTCCTTATTATTTTTCCTTGATCCCCTTCTCCGTCACGGGTAAAGGTTGCGGACTTTACATACTTTACAACTATTACTGTTGTCTTGGTTTGTGGGCGCTAGATGCTTATTTGCCCCACGCCCAGAAAGACGATGTCTTCAAAAAAGCAGTTTCAATAAATTTTTTAGTAGAAAATCATTTCGGACACAGCTTTGACACCTTTCTGCCTTTCCCTTAGCTTATCGGCTTGCTCTGACTAGCTTGCTGTTCATTCATCCCAACAATCAGGAGACCCGCTTTGACTGACTTTGTTCGCATTACGCGTGGAGACAACCCCTACGGCCGCGAAGTTCAAGGTAAAGCCAACCAACCGATCACCGTCGCCGCCCTGCTGGATCGCAGCCGCGCGCTGCTGGGCGTTCGAGACTTAAACTACTCGCTTGACGCCATTTACGACCGATTGGAAAGCAATGCGCCGCGTATAGCGGTCATTGGCGGCTCTCCCGATCATCCAGCGCACATTATGGACCCAGAAACCACGGCGCGCGCTGCAATTCGCATCTGGCAAAATGGCGGCGTCCCTTTCGCCTTTTCAACGCCCGTGCTTTGCGACGGAACGGCGCAATCAAACGTGGGAATGTGCTATTCACTGGAATCGCGCAATGCCATGACCACAATGATCGTTAACCAGATGGAAGCGCAGAGCTATCACGGAGCTTTCGTTATTCAAGGATGCGATAAACAACCCATGGCTGCCGTCGCCGCGCTTGCCGCGCTGGATGTAACCCGCAGGTCCAGAGGCGATGCGCCGGTTTTCGCAACGTTCGCTCCTGCTCACGTACTGAAAGGCGGCACGTTTCCAGATGATTTACGTGCTGACATTGAAGCTGTCGCTCAAAAAGCCGAAGCCGCCAATCATCATGAAATTGCTGATGACGTTCGCGATGGGCTGGCTTACGTGTTGCAATGCACGACAAACACACAATTCCAAGGAGTTTTCACGCGCGCCGTCTCTGCAAAAATCATCACTCACGACGAACACAAAGCCTTTGAAAAACGTCTGGCCGTCAACACCTGCGACGGCAAAGGTGGCATCTGCGCTTTCAACGGCACTGGAAACTCCTCTCGTCATGTCGTTTCCGCGCTTGGCCTGGTCCATCCTGCGCTGGAATTGTTGGCAGAACCGCCCAATCAGGAACAAGTCAATCAAGCCGTGGATGCACTGTTCGCCATCTGCAACGAACCGGAGTATTCCGTATCTGAAGTTGTCAAAGCCAACATTGAAAACTGCGTTCGCATACATTCCACTACCGGCGGTTCGACGAATTTGATGATGCACATTGTGTCAGCCTTCATTCACGCCGGAGTTGATTTTTCGATCTGGGATTACGACCGCATCCGAAGAGCGACAGCGATTCCGGACCTGTTCAATTACAGCCTGACACAAAGCCGCACGATTTTTGAACTTGCTCAACAATGCTGTTCGGGACAGATTCGCGGTATGGAAACCGTGATGTACGAACTGACACGAAATAACGTTCCCATGAAATTGGCTGCGGCGACCGTCACAGGTTCGACGTGGCAAACTCGTCTTTCTGACACGCGCAACCTCTCCGCTGACGGCGTCACAAACAATCCGATTATCTTGAGCAAACCGCGCCGAGCGATTAGCGGCGTGGATGTTCTAACCAGCAATTTCTTCGATTCTGCTGTCGTCAAAATCAGTGGCATGCCCGACGCTCAGCTTGATGATTTCGACACCAAATTGGCCGTCGTTCTGTATTTTGAAAACGAAGACGACGCCAACCACAGTCTGCTGGACGATGGTTATCTGGATTCGATCAAATTCAACGAAAAGCTCAGCCAGGCAGATTTGCTGCGAATTTATGAACATAATTCCGGCCAGCAAGCTGATGCGCGAATCAGTGCTTTCAACCGCGAAGAATTGTTCGATCATCTGCTGCATCAACGCCTGATCAAATTTGCTGTCATTATCAGCGGCCAAGGTCCCGAAGCGTACGGGATGCCAGAAATGTTCACGCCCATGCAGCACATCAACGCCAACCGCCATTTGAAAAAGCTGGCAATGATCTTGACTGACGGGCGTTATTCCGGCGTCAGTTACGGAGCCGCCATCGGCCACATCACCCCCGAAGCCAAGCGAGGCGGACGGATTCTTTACCTAGAAACCGGCGACCTTGTGCAATCCAATCTACGAGCGAGAAACTTCGTTTTGATTGATCTAGCGGCTTTGCGTGCGGAAGGTTCGGTGGTTGAATATGCGGGCGATCTGGCAACCGAACGAAAAGAACTTGGCGAAGAGCGTCTGCGAAAAATCAACGCCCGGATTCAAGCCGTCGTCCCGACCAACCGCATGCGCGATGTGACAGACGCTGCTCGTGGAGTTGTGCCGAATTCCGTCGCCGAATGCGCGCGCGAGCAATTCATCGAATTGGCTAACCGCAACCTGGCAATGGCAGGCGATTAGGAGTTAGACAATGAAAATCGAACAGTTTATCTGGCTTGATTACTTTGTCGAAAAACTCGCGCACAAACATAATGTCATCACGCATGAGGCCGAAGAGGTTTTTACCAATCACCCACGCATTCAACTTGCTGAAAGAGGCGACGTAGATGGCGAAAACCTTTATCGCGCGCTTGGCAAAACTGATGACGGACGCTATCTGGCAGTCTTTTTTATTTACAAAGGCGCAGGTGAAGCTCTAGTTATTTCCGCTCGTGATATGAGCGACAAGGAAAGAAAGAGTTATGGCAAACACAAAAAATAAGAAGGCGAAAAAAGCACAGATTGATCCTCTGCCGGAACACTTTGCCAACCTGGAAGCAGCGGGGGAGTTCTGGGATAGCCACGACAGCGCGGACTATGAGAAGCATTTTCGAGACGTGAACTGCGAAGTCGAAATTAAGAGTCGGTCATTCCTTGTCTCACTAGAAAGCGACCTTTACCGCAAAGTGAGCAGTATTGCTCAATCCAAAGGGGTTTCTGCTGAAACACTAGTCAATCTGTGGGTTCAAGAAAAGGCAGCATGACCATTTTCAATCCTACTATTACCTAAACACCAACCCGAGATATGAAACTATTTCCCTTCACTTTTCGCCCAAGCTGGCTGACAGCTTTGTTGTTATTGATAACAACAGCGGCTTTCGCCCAGCAACAGACACTGACCATCGAAGAATACGAGCCGAAATCCACACTCGTCACCAAAGAACACAAAGTTGAACGCTCCAAGTTCCCTTTCGTGGATGTTCACAGCCACCACAACAATCCAAAGCCGGAAGAAGTGGATAAGCTGGTCAAAGAGATGGATTCGATGAACATGCGCGTCATGGTCAATTTGAGCGGCGGAACTGGTGAAGTGTTAAAACAAACCGTTGCCACAATGAAAGGGCGGTATCCGGATCGTTTCATTGTGTTTGCCAACTTGAACTTCAATGATATCAATGAACCGGGTTACGGCAAACGCGCAGCGGCTCGGCTGGCCGAAGACGTGAAGAATGGCGCGCAGGGACTGAAGATTTTCAAAAACCTGGGGATGGATTTGAAATACCGCGATGGCCGTCGCGTCAAAGTAGACGAACCGGAACTGGCTCCAATCTGGGAGAAATGCGCCGAACTTGGCATTCCGGTCTTGATTCACATCGCCGAGCCGGGAGTTTTCTTCGAACCGATTGACCGATTCAACGAACGCTGGCTGGAACTGAAGCAGTTTCCCAATCGCGCTCGTCCGCCGGAGAAGTATCCAACGTTTGAAGCGTTGATGACCGAGCGCAACAACCTCTTTGCCAAACATCCCAAAACAAACTTCATCGTCGCGCATTTGGGTTGGCATGGGAACGATCTGGAGCGGCTCGGCAAATTGTTCGACACCTATCCGAATGTTTACGTGGACAACGCGGCGGTGCTGGCAGAACTTGGCCGTCAACCGTATGCTTCGCGTGATTTCCATATCAAATACCAAGACCGAATTCTGTTCGGCAAAGACATTTACAACGTCGAAGAATACAAAATGTATTTTCGGGTAATGGAAACTCGTGACGAATACATCGAATATTACCGAAAGCGCCATGCATTCTGGCGCATCTACGGGTTCGATTTGCCCGACGAAGTGTTGAAGAAAGTGTATTACAAAAACGCGCTCAAGCTGATTCCTGGCACAAACGCCAAGCAGTTTCCGAAATAACCTCAACGAAGGAGCACCAATGAAGCTGACGCTACTGGCCTTTTCCCTGCTGTTTCTGCTGATGTCATCGGGTAACGCGATGGCACAAGACATCGAAAGCCGTGTCGAAAACGGATACGCTGATTCTGGCGGCGTGAAGATTCATTACGCCGCGCTCGGCGACAAAAAGAATCCGCTGATTGTGATGATTCATGGCTTTCCGGATTTCTGGTACACGTGGCGCGATCAGATGGCAGCGCTGTCCAACGATTATTACTGTGTTGCAATTGACCAGCGCGGGTACAACCTGTCGGACAAACCCAAAGGTGCTGAAAATTACGACATGAAGTTTCTGGTGGGCGACGTGATTGCGGTGATCAAGCATCTGGGCCGCGACAAAGCCATCATCGTTGGTCACGATTGGGGCGGAGCGGTTTCGTGGTCCATGGCGATGGCAGCGCCGCAGTTCGTAGACAAACTGATCATTTGCAACCTGCCGCATCTGCGCGGACTCAACCGCGAACTGGCCAACAATCCCGAACAACAGAAGAACAGCCAGTATGCCCGCAACTTCCAGAAAGAAGGCGCGGAGAAAGCCTTGACGGCTGAACAACTGGCTTTCTGGGTAAAAGACCCTGAAGCGAAAAAGAAATACATCGAGGCATTCAAGAAATCCGACTTCGAGGCGATGCTGAATTATTACAAGCGCAATTACCCGCGCGAACCTTATACCGAAGACAAATCGCCGATCGTCAAAGTCAAAATGCCTGTGCTGATGATTCACGGTTTGGGCGATACCGCATTGCTGGCCGGAGCGCTGAATAACACCTGGGATTATCTAGAGCAGGATTTGACGCTGGTCACCATTCCGAAAGCCAGCCACTTCGTCCAACAGGACGCTTCTGACCTGGTTTCGCGATCCATGAAAATGTGGTTGAAGCGGTAAATTTTGGAGCAACTATGAAACTCAAATTTCTTTTCGCAGCTCTTTCACTCACGGTTTTGGCTTCGCTTGCGTTTGCCCAAGGCCAGGACTTTTCCAAAGTCGAAATGAAGGCTACGCACGTGGCGGGAAACGTATGGATGCTGGAAGGCTCCGGCGGCAACATCGGCGTTTCAGTTGGGCCGGATGGATTGCTGATTGTTGACGATCAATTCGCGCCCTTGGCCGACAAGATCAAAGCCGCGCTGAAAGGCATCGGCGAAGGTAAGCTTAAATTCGTCATCAACACGCATTGGCACGGTGATCATACCGGCAGCAATGAAGTTTTCGGCGTGGATTCGACGATCATTGCGCACACGAACGTGCGCAAACGGTTGAACAGCACCAATACGGTGATGAACCAGACTGTTCAGCCCTCACCGAAGGCTGCACTCCCCGTCATCACCTTCGACGAATCGCTTTCCGTGCATTTCAACGGTGAAGAAATCAAAGCAATCCATTATCCCAACGGCCACACGGATGGCGACGGCGTCATCTACTTCACTGGCGCGAACGTCGTGCATATGGGAGACGATTTCGTTACGTATGGATTCCCGTTCGTTGATTTGAACAGCGGAGGCAGCGTCGAAGGAATGGCCAAAAACATTGGCAACGTGATTGCCAAATTGCCCGCGAACGTGAAGATCATTCCCGGCCACGGCCCGCTTTCGACGATCGAGGATATGAAAAAATTCCATCAGATGCTGATCGAAACATCCGATATTGTCAGCAAGCAGATAAAGGCTGGAAAAAGCCTGGATGAAATCAAGGCTGCTGGCTTGCCCGCCAAATACGATTCCTTGAGCAAAGGGTTTGTCACAACGCCAATCTGGATTGAAACCATTTACAAAAGCCAGATGAAAGCTGTCGGTAAGTAAACCTGTCAGCGGGCCTCGCTCGCTATCCTGAAACCGCATCTGGAAAACTGGTGCGGTTTCTTTTCAGTCATCGCGCCAAAGCTTTCAACTCTGCAAAGCGCTTTCTTAGCTGCTCCATTCTCTTTACTTGCGCCGGATCTTTCGCCAAATTTCGAGTCTCGTGAGGATCGCGTTTCAGATCAAACAGCTCTTTGGTGTTGAAATCCGGCCAGTAAATGTATTTCACGTCGCGCCGCACAAGAGCTTCGGACGAAGGAATGAAGCTTGTGTCCCGAATGGTCGCATGTTCGTAAAAAAATTCCTGTCTCCAAGTAGGCTTCTTTGCCGACAAATAAAGTGGAGCAAAGTTTTGTCCCTGCATTCGGTTAGGAGATGAAACACCCGCAGCAGCCAAAATCGTCGGAGCCAAGTCCACGTTCAGCACAAAATCATCATTCGTCGAACCGTGCTTGGTTTTCGGCATTCGTGGGTCGCGGATGATCAGCGGCACGCGTATGGATT
>CAZXHW010000129.1:0-5319 GCA_964639915.1 uncultured Heliomicrobium sp. | reverse complement strand
CGGCTTCGTCGGCATCTGGGCAGCGTCATCGAACCGCCAAGCCGTGCTCGCCGTGAAAGTACCCATTGTCCGTCGTGAAAATCACCAACGTGTTGTCGTCCAAGCCTTGCGCTTTCAACTTCGCCAACACTCTGCCGACGGTCGCGTCCACTTCGGTTGCCAGACGGTAATACGCCTTCATGTATTGCTGATACTTTTCCGGCGTATCGAATCGCCAGTGCCAGCGATTGCGGCCTTCATTCTTTTCGTTGGCGATAAACGGCGGCAAGCGTTTGAAAAATTCATCGCCCGCAGTTTCCGGCGTGGGGATCGTGACGTTCTGATAAAGCGATTCGCTCTGCGGTTGATACAGATACTGCTTCGGATTTTGGTCTTCGGCGTGCGTAGCGAAAAATGCCAACGTCAGCACGAACGGTTTGCCTGCTGGACGTGTGCGCAAAAACTCCAGCGCGTCGTTTTCGTTTTTCTGCGTGACGTGAATTGTTGAACCGTCCGGCTGTTTAATGAAATGATTTCCGGCGTATGACCGCCCGAAATCGAACTGTTCCGCCGGAAATTTGCCGTTATGCCATTTGCCAACGTGACCGACGTAATAGCCATTGGCGCGCAACAATCCCGGAAAGGTTTCGCTCCACGGAGTTTTGAACATCTCGAACGCCGGATTGCCGTGTCGCGACATCCATTGACCAGTGAAAAGCGTCGCCCGGCTGACTCCGCAAATCGAAGTGGTGACTTGGGCGCGGGTAAACCGCACGCCTTCGCCCGCCAGCCGATCAAGGTTCGGAGTTTTAACAATCGGATTCCCTGCAACTCCCAACGTGTCGTGCCGCCAGTCATCGGCATAGAGAATCAAAATGTTAGGTTTGGCTTTCGGCTGGGCTATCGCCATTACAATGAGAAAGAGTCTGAATCATAGTGTATATCTAAGTCTAAGCACTCTCAACATGGCAAGTCTTCTTCCCATAGCCTTAAATGATGAAGTCGAAATACTCAAGCCAAGGGCGAGACAGCAACCACTTCATCTTTTTCCTGAGTTAGCTTAACCGGATTGCACAACGTTCGCCCAAAATCATCGAAACGAACATTCATCACATCGCCGTCATTCAGCCGGATGCCTGCACCAAAGCTGAACGCATCGGCTCCAAAAAAGTGAACGTGCAAATCGCCCGGTCGCCTGTGGCCTTCGAACTTGAAATGGTGGTGTTCGATGTTGCTCAGGCTGTGACACATCTCAGCATCGCCGGTTTTGATTTCGTGGGACCAAACCGTCTGGCCATCGCGTTCGACGGAAACGGTGCCGGGCACGGATTGGAATTCGTGGTCAATCGCCAGTTCCGGTCCGATGGCGCAACACCGCAGCTTCGATCCGGCCAGGTACAGGTAATTGTGTTTTTCGAATTGGTGATCGGAAAACTCATTGCCAACAGCAAAACCAATGCGATATGGCTTCCCGCCCTCTCCAATCAGATAAATCCCCGCGACTTCCGGCTCTTCGCCACCGTCTTCCGCGTACGAAGGCACCAGCAACGGTTCACCGTGCGCGCGCAATACCGTCCCACAGCCTTTGTAAAACCATTCCGGCGCGACTCCGATTTGTCCGTCCGCTGGCCGTCCACCTTCCAATCCCCACTGAAACATTTTCATGCTGTCGGTCAGGTTGTCGCTTTTTGCGTGCATGGCATTACGATTTTTGGCGCTGGCCGTATGCGTCAACCCTGTGCCCGTCACCAGACAACGCGCAGGTTCTTCCGGATGATCCGCTGCAGGCAAAATCCGCCAAGCCGATGTTCCGGCATACACCTGATCGTAATCCAGCGTTTCATTGCTCAGATGCTGCTGAACCAGTTCAATCAACTTCATTCCAGTATTGATCGCTTCGTTCGCCAGTTCATATACGGAAGCGAATTTCGACAGCAACCGAATGTTTGGCTCTTCAACCAAGCCAATTTTGCGAATGCTTCCCTGTTGCAGTTGAATCAATCGTGTCGTCATTGTTGTCTCACTTTTCAAAAAGATGTTTCTCCCACGAAGGCACACGAAGATTCACGAAGAAAACAAACCGGCTTGGCTTCTCTTCGTGTTTCCTTCGTGTGCTTTCATGGATGTTCATATTATTGCCGCACTTTCCAATTGGGGTGATCAACGTGCGCTTCATCCAAATGCGCGACCGCTTGTTTGACAATGTCAGGTTTTGCATCGGCGATATTGTTGATTTCGCCGAGGTCGTTGGATAAATCGAAGAGCTGAACCTTGCCCGTCAGCATCGGCTCGCGGATGGCTTTCCAATTGCCGAAACGCACCGACTGCCGTCCGCCCTGTTCGTAAAACTCGAAATAAATGTATTTGTGGGCAGCTTGCTCAATCTTTTTTCCCGTCAAAGGCCCTATAGCAATTGAATCGAGCCCTTCGGAAAACGACTGATTCGTCAGTTCGCAAAAGGTCGCAAACAGATCGCCGAAGTAACCAATATGATTGTAGAGAGTTCCAGCGTTGATACGACCCGGCCAGCGAGCGATAAACGGAATTCGCACGCCGCCTTCGTACAGCGCACGTTTTATGCCGCGCAAAGGTCCAGCGGGTTTGAACAGTTCGGGATGATGTTTACCTTCGTTGTGCGGGCCGTTATCCGAAGCAAAAATGACTAGGGTATCGCGCTCAAGCCCGCGCGCTTTCAGCCAAGCCATCATCTTGCCGACTTGCGTGTCCAGCCGCGTAATCATCGCTGCCTGGCCTTTGTCCTGATTCGCCCAGGGTTTGTCTTTGTAAATACCGTAATCAGGAACTTCCTGGCCGTCGCCCACGGCATTGGCAGCTTCGTTATTGGCGTGCGGCAGCGTTGAGGCAAAATACAGGAAAAATGGCTTCGATCGGTTTTGCTCCAGCCACATCATCGCGCGGTCGAAAATCACATCCGGCGCGTAATCCACCTTCTCTTTCGCCCAGCCACTGCCAACTTCCTTGTTTTCTTCTGCGGGAATGTTACGAAGCGGAAATCGTTCGGAGTTGTGAACCAGGAATGTCGGGTAATAATTGTGTGCGTGCGTTTGGTTCAAAAAGCCGAAAAACTCGTCAAAGCCTTTTTTGTTCGGATGCCCTTCTGAACCGATTTCGCCCAAGCCCCACTTGCCAAACAGCGCCGTTTGATAGCCGGCAGTTTTGAAAACCTCGGCAATCGTGCGTTCGTCTTTCGGCAAAGTCTGCGCAGCCATGTTTTCTCGCCCTGCGTTGCCGCGAATGCTGACGTGGCCCATATGCTTCCCAGTCATCAGCACTGCCCGTGAAGGCGCGCAAACCGTCGAGCCCGCATAAAACTGCGTAAAGCGCATTCCTTCCGCGGCCAGCCGATCAAGGTTCGGTGTTTGAATCAGCTTCTGGCCGTAACTTCCCAAATCTCCGTAACCAAGATCGTCCGCCAGAATGAAGATTACGTTTGGCGTTTGAACGTTGCGACGCGCAGTTTGGGTAAAGGTCAAAGAAAAAGGCGCTGCCCCAAACAGCAGCGCCAACAATATCAATCCGAAACGGATAAGTTTTCGAGACACGAGTAATCTCCTATGCAAGCATCTCCAATCCGCGCATCGTGCCGGTACTGGTGGCGAATTTGTCGGCTTCGATGCCCAGACGTTGCAGCACGTTGACGAACAGATTCGGCAACGGGTAGTTGCGCTCGCGGTCAAACGCCAGATGCTGTCCGTGTTTGAATCCGCCACCCGCAAACAACGTCGGCAGGTTCGTCGTCACGTGCGTATTCGCATCACCCATGTTTGTGCCGTAGAGGATCATTGTGCGGTCTAGCAGCGTGTCGTTGCCTTCCTTGCGCGCCTTCAAATCGCTGAACAGTTTATCGAGCGCACGCATTTGCATGCGGTCGGCAATTTCATGCTGTCGCAATTTTTCCGGCTTCTTGCCGTGGTGCGAAATTGCGTGGTAGCTATCCGCCATCACTTCATCGCCAATCGTAATTGCGGGCGAATTCACGCTGTCGAGCATCAACGCGACCAGCCGCGTCGAATCAGTCTCAAAGGCAAGCGCGGCGAGATCGTACATCAAACGCACTTTTTCAAAGTAATCACGCGGCGCGGCGGTATCGGCTGGCGGCTCGACGCCAACAACAGGTTTGGGCTTCTGTTCCCATTCGGCAGCTTGGCCAAGACGTTTTTCCAGGTCGCGGACGCCGGTCATGTATTGATCCAGCCGTTCGCGGTCGCGCGCGCCAACTTTGCCTTGCAAGCGGCGCGTCTGCTCAGCCACCGAATCCATCACGCTTTGGCCCAAAGCCAAACGCCGCACTTGTGCCTGCACTTCGGCGGGCGTGCCGGTGACGAACATGCGTTTGAAGATTTCAGAGGGCTTTTCTTCGGAAGGGATCAACACGCCGCCGCTGGTCCACGAAAGGCTGTGTTGGCCTTGCTGAATGTTGACGCCCAGCGTCAGCGAAGGAAAGCGAGTCTGGTTGCCAATGTGTTCCGCCGCATATTGATCAAGCGAGATTGTATTGCGAAAGCCGCCGCTTGATGGATGCGGCGCAGCCGTCAGGAAGCAATTGTCCGCCGGATGACCGGCGTCTACGTCAGGATGCCAAACGCCACTGAACACCGTGAACTCATTGCGATGCGCTTTCAGTTCTTCCAGGTAAGGCGAGAGTTGGTAGTTGAAGCCTTTGGAATCTGCCGCCGGAAAGAACTTCGACGGCAACACGCCCAGATTGTTGCAGATTGCAAAAAAACGGCGCGGCACGGCGGCGGCTTCAGCCCGCGCAAAGGCAGGCATCATCGCATCAAGCAACGGCAAGCTCAGCGCGACACCGGCTCCGCGTAAAAAGCTGCGGCGGGAAAGAGCATTTTGCGTCGAGATATTCAGTGATTTCATCGGTTGTAACTCCTGACAATGATGAGTTTGTGAGATTCAAACCGCCAGACAATCGGACTAATACCACAACTCGGCGCTGGTCGCCAACAAACTTGCTGGCTTCGCTCATTCTCTAGATCAAAATCTTCCTGCTCAGCGGTGCTGGTCCACCAGAATCTGATTTCCATCTGGATCAACAGCCATGAAGCTGGCTGGCCCAGTGGTTTTCTCGTCCGCTTCCGTCAGCAGTTTCACGCCTTTCGCTTTCAGTTGGCGCTGCAATTCGCGGACATCGGTGAACGAAGCGATATTCTGCCCGTTGCTGTCCCAGCCGGGGTTAAAGGTCATAATGTTCTTCTCAAACATTCCTTGAAACAGTCCAATCACGTGATCACCGTTTTTCAGAATCAACCAGTTCTGCTTGGCATCGCCCATGAAGACTTGAAACCAAACTTTTCGTAAAAGCTCCTG
>CAZXHW010000128.1:8164-12841 GCA_964639915.1 uncultured Heliomicrobium sp. | reverse complement strand
CAAAAGTGTGCGTGTGATGCCATAAAGCGTATGGCCCGACGATTTGTGTATCCACGAAAAATTCATCCGGCACCCAATCTTCAATTCGTGTGCGCCAGTAAATCGGCACACCAAACAGCTTTAATTGGTATTCGATTTCAGCGCCGGTTTTCATTTGGATCGGTGGCGCGGTCAGGATGCGAAACCGCAGGAATGGCGGAGTGATTCGCTCCAGATTGAACGCATCGCTGAAAAATGCGAAGGTTTTTTCAGGAGAAAGCGGAATCGTTTGGGTTCGTTCGAGCAGATAAACTTTCATAGCGCTTGCCCTTCAAATCGCGTAAGCCAGATGAGCGATCATTATTCCGCTTTCGATTTCTCCTTTGGAGTTTGCCAGCGGTAAACAGCCAGACCGTTCAGCTCGCGGACGAACAGTTCGTTGCCCGAAACCGCCAGATGCGCCCAGGTTTCGTCATCGCTGATTTGCCGTTCCGACAGTAACTCAAATTCTTTTGGATTGGCTTTGATCAGCAGCAGGATGCCGCGTTCGTCCAGCGCCAGAATTCGGTCGCGTTGCGCCACCAGGCTGGCGTATTTGCCAAAGGGTTTGCTGGACGTCCAGGTGCGTTCGCCGGTTTTCAGATTGATGCAGGTGAAACGTTGATTGCCCAAATGCAGGTAAGCGTATCCATCAATAACGACCGGCGTGGACATATACCCTTGCGCAGTATTTTCCCAGGCTTGTTCGACCGCAAAACCGGCAGTGCCCTTGGTCAGGCGATACAGCCACGATTTGTTCTGGTAGCTGCTGGTGAAAATCGCATCGCCAAACATGACCGGCGTCAGTATATTCATTCCTCTGAAAGAAGGAATCGTTTGCTTCCACAATGGCTTTCCGGATTCTGGATCAAGCCCGACCAGTTGTTCGCGTGTTTGAACAATTAACTGTTTGGCTCCGGCCACTTGCGCCAACAGCGGCGACGAAAACGCACCGTTGGACATAATGTTGTTTTCGCCTTCCAGCGCGCGCCAGATGGTTTTGCCGGTGTTTTTGTCCAGCTTGACGGTGGCGTTGCTAGCTTGGATGTACAGCGCGTTGCCATCAATCAATGGCGAACACACCAAGCCGAATTCAGGCAGCGGAGAATTGAACTGTTTCGAAAAATCCACGCGCCATTGTTCTTTGCCGGTTTTGGCGTCAAAGCTGACCAGCACGTCGCGCATTCCTGCAACGAATAAGTTTTTGCCATCGAAAGCCGGCGTCGCGCGAATCCAATCGCCTCTGGATTTGGCAAAGAAGGGAACATTGATCGCGCCTTGCCATTCTGCTTTCCACAACTCTTTTCCATCCGCACGCGACAAAGCGCGAACTACTTCGTGGGATTTGTCTCTGGTTTCCGTCACAAACACAGCGTCGGTTGAAGTCAGCGGGCCGGAATAGCTTGGACCCAACTTGGTATGCCAAACCGGTTCCAGGTAATTTCCCGTCAAGCTTTCCGGCCAGGGTTCGCCGCCAATCTGTCCATCCCGATTTGGACCGCGCCATTGATTCCAGTCTTTCGTCGCGCTGAACTTTTCTTTCTCTAACTTTAACTTGGCGCCGACTTGGGTTTCCAAATACAGGCTGAACATCGCCACCATCAGTAAAATCACGAATCGAATTGCTAAATTCATTTGGGTAGCCTCTCTGTCAGTCTCTTCTTTTATTTCTGGCAACCGGTTACTTCCACTGCGTTTGGTGTTGCGCCGGTAATTCCGAATTCAAAACACCTTGTGGCTGAGATTGGATTCCAACCCCAGCCACAACTGAATCCCCCAACCCCATCGGAGAACTACTTCGGAAGAATGACGCTATCAATCACGTGAATTACGCCATTGGAAGCCGCGATGTCGGTTTTCACGACATTGGCGTTGTCCACCATCACTTTGCCGCCTTTGGCGGTGATCTTTACGGAAGAGCCCTGAACGGTTTTAGCCGACTTCATCTTGACCACGTCCTTGGCCATAACGTTTCCGGAAACCACGTGGTACAGCAGGATTTTGGTCAATTTCTCTTTGTCCTTCAACAAGGCTTCGACAGTGCCGGCAGGCAATTTTGCGAAAGCTTCGTCCGTCGGAGCAAACACCGTGAATGGCCCTTTGCCTTTTAGCGTATCCACCAAGCCAGCGGCTTGCAGAGCGGCTGCCAGAGTTTTGAAGTTGCCAGCAGCGACAGCAGTGTCAACAATGTCTTTATCTTGGGTTTTGGTTGCGCCGACAGGCAACACCGCAACGCCAAGAATAACCAGGGCAGAAAAAACCACGCCCGCCAATTTCAATTTGATATTCATCTATTCACTATCTCCAGTTTGTAACTAAGTCAGTAATTTCCGGTCAGGAGAATTCCTGACCGGTCAACGGTCTTCAAATCAGCAGGAGCTGTCCCCAGAAAAAATGCTTTCTACTGCCTGAGACCGTCTCCCTCCTTCAACGGTTGACAAAGTACGCACAGGTTGAATTTTTGTCAAGGCTTTATCCAGGGCAAAGGCTGTATTTTTTATGAATGAGGCTGGTTTTTGGTTTGACAATAGCTTGACGCGTGTCTAGGATGCACTTCTTGCTCCGCCCGTAAAAACCTGCTTTCTTCAGTCAATTGCACCTGGAGATTCGCCAACTGAGATGAATAGATTGTGATGAATACGCTGTTTTATCCAATTCGAGCTGTTTCCAAACTGACAGGGATCAGCATAGACACGTTACGCGCTTGGGAGCGGCGGTATCAGGTTGTCGCGCCTGAGCGTGATGAACGCGGGCGGCTTTATTCGGAAGCAGACGTCCAGCGGCTGAGATTGCTGAATGCCGCTGTCGAAAAAGGACATGCGATTAGCCGGTTGGCTTCCTTAAGTGATGAAGAATTGCAAAACCTGATTGCCAATCCTGCTGCATTTTCCAGCGCCGCCGTCGTGATGGAATCGTTTCAACCTGATGAATTCGCGCCGGTTCCGCGTTCTGTTATGTCAGCCATCGAGCGTATGGATTATCTGGAAGCGGAACGCGAACTGTCTTTGCTGGCCGCAGTTTTGTCTCCGCGCGACCTGATTCATCGCGTTGCACTGCCGTTGATGCGACAGGTCGGCGATGCCTGGCACGAAGGAAGATTGAGCGTCGCGCAGGAACACATGACTACGTCTCTGTTGCGAAACCTGTTGGGGGCGCTGATCCCGCTGCATCAAAAATCTGCTCCCACCAGCAAGTTGATGTTTGTGACTCCAACCGGAGAGCAGCACGAATTTGGCATTCTGGCTTCGGCAATGCTGGCTGTAGGCGGTGGTTTGGGAGCCATTTATCTGGGAACCAATTTACCCGCGGAAGAAATCGTTTTTGCCGCACAGAAAACCGCTCCGCAAGCCGTGGTGTTGGGTTTCATCGGCGCAAACGGAGCCAAAAATGCCGTCGGAGAAATTCAAAAGACAGCCCAAAACCTGCCTTCGCACATTGAATTATGGGTTGGAGGCCCGCAATCAGAAGCTGTGATTGAAGAACTTAGGAAAACCCGCGCGATATTGATCGAAGATTTTCAAATGCTGGAACAGCATCTGGTCAGACTGGGCGCTCGGTTTTAAGCCCATGCAAACACAACGATTCATCAAACAATCCGAGATTGCCGCTCCACCGGAAGCCGTCTTCGCCTGGCACGAACTGCCTGACGCCGTCGAACGGTTAACGCCGCCGTGGGAGCGCGCCGAAGTTCTGGAAAAGTCGAAGGGATTGCAGGTCGGCGCAAAAGTCATTTTCAAAGTCTTCGTCGGCCCTTTCTGGCGGCTGTGGGAAGCCGAACACATCGAATACAAACCGCCAAATCTTTTCGTGGATATTCAGCGAAAAGGACCGTTTGCGTACTGGCTGCACCGGCATCACTTCGAACCGACTCCACACGGAACAACCTTGATGACTGACGAAGTTGAATATGCTTTACCGCTTGGCTGGCTGGGGGAATTGGTGGGAGGGGCTTTTACGCGAGAGAAATTGCAGCGGATGTTCGATTACCGCCATCAAGTTGTCGCTGAACAGCTTGATGGCAAGTACCAATAAGTATGAGTAATAAATTCAGAGAGTTGTGGCCGGGGCAATTTGAAGCCATGGTTTTTAGTCGTAACTTTGCCCCCAAATTGCCTCAATTATCTTGGCTTCGACTGGATCGAATGGAATGTCAGGATTAAAGACAAACTCTTTCATAGAGCAGGTAGCCGCATTATGAACATTTTGGAATGCGGCCCAACGGGCGTATAGGCATTCTCCCTCATCATCTAGGCCTGGCAGCAACACTCCTATAAATCTATCAAGTTTAGTTGAAAGGTTTAGTTTTACGAAAAAGCAACGTATTGCTTTTGGTTTATGGAGTAATCCTATGCTGTACAAACTTTTTGGGGCTTCTTTTAGCGTGACAATGGCTTTTGTGGCGAGAATATCGCTTTCTGGGTTTCTGATTTGCTCGCGAATTTTTTGAACTCTGTTGTTTAGGATGTAGTTGTATCCAAAATGGCGGAACATCAGAAGGTAAGCAATTCGAAGCACTGCAACATTGCATCGCAGAAGACTAAAGCTGGTTCTAACTTCAATTTTGAATTCTCTCTGCCCATCCTCTAAAGATCGAATTGACCCTTTTCGCAATTTCGGATTTGAGCGCTTTTCATCACCAATGAGTTTGATATTAGGACT
>CAZXHW010000128.1:0-8154 GCA_964639915.1 uncultured Heliomicrobium sp. | reverse complement strand
AGATAAGAATAAATCCACATCAGTTTTGTTACCGTCAATTTCAAGCTTACAACCGATAGGTTCGTCGCTAAGGCCAGCAAGTATATCTTGCTCGCGAACCATGCGAATAAGCTGGGAATCAAGGGCAGACCCATCTTGGTTATTGCACTTTTTGCAGGTTAGGGTTCGCAGTCTTTGCCATTCTTTATGATTAATACGAGATCCAAGATTTCGTGGAACTATGTGTTCATCAGTTAGCATTCCGTTCTTGAGATCATCAATTTCATAGGAAGATAGGCACAGGGGACATTTAATTACATTCTGGGTTCCAGCGACGCAGGCAATTAGATTCTGCCTGTAAGAATCGAACAGGCGTTCAAAATAAGTCGCCATCTCTTTATTCTCCAGATCAAGGTTAGTTTGAATTATTAGGTCCAAAAGCAAACAGCCGAACTTCATCACCCTCTTCCGACAGTCTTATCATTCGATCAAACCGCAGCCCTATCTTCTCAAGCAACTTGCCGGAAGCTTCATTGTCCGGCGAAGTGATTGCCACGATGCGCTTCAGGCCCAAAGCATCTTTGCCATACTCCATCGTGGCTGAGGCTGCTTCATACGCGTAGCCTTTCGTTCGATATTCCGGCAGAAACGCAAAGCCTATGTCTACGTCATCCAAGCCGTCTCGTTTAATCAAACCGCACAAGCCGATAGGAATGCCTCCGTCTTTCAGTTCGACGAGGTACAAGCCAAAGCCTAATCGGGCATACATTTCCATTGGGCCGTTCGTAATGTATTTCCGCGCACCTTCAAGCGTGCGGACGCCTTTATCGCCAATGAACCGCAGGAACGCGGGATCGTTCAACAGCGCAAAGATAAATTCCGCATCGTTTGGCGATAGATGGCGAAGGGTCAGCCGATCCGTTTCAATCACTTTCAAAGCATTCACCATTTCGTTTGTTGAGTGTCAGTCCTGTTCCGCGACCTGGTACTGTTCCAGCTTTCCGTCGGGAAGTTCGTACGTCCAGACGCGCAAGGTTTTCTGCGCAAATTTCGCGCGATACACGCGCAGCTTCATGCCGCCGCGCAGGTTCTGACCGACTTCGTTGAATTCCTGTAGCGTGCCGAGCGGTGCTAGGCTGCTGGCAAAATCTTTCAGCGCCACGTCGCTGAAGTAGCTGTTGGCGTTATCCGTAAACAGCGAACGATCAATGCTTCCGCGCTGCAAGCCTTCCAGAATTTTGCGCGCCTGCGCGGTTTTCTGCGGGATTGTTGGATCATTCGTTGTCAATAGCAGCGGTGCGATTCGGTTGGCGATCAGGCCGGAAGCTTCGGCAGCGTCCTGGTTGGTCAGGGCAACAATGGCGACACGATCATCCGGGAAGATGACACTTTGGGCAGTGAAGCCGGAAACCTCGCCTCCGTGCGACAGGGCGCGATGTCCGTCGCGCTGGCCAACGCTCATGCCTAACCCGTAGCGCGCGCCCAAACCAGTTTTGAGCAAAAACTCCGTGCCGAGCTGTTGGTATGAAGCGGGCTTCATCAGCGATTGATTGATGACGGAAATATTCCATTTGGCCAGGTCTTCAGCGGTCATCGCCAGTTCACCGGCAGCGAAAAGCCAACCTTTGCCTTCTTTCGGGGCAATGTGCAGCGGGCCAAGCGCGAAGCGTTTGTAGCCAGTCGGGTCGCTTTCCGTCAGGCGTTCCTGGTCAATGTCCAGCACACTTTTCATTTGCAGCGGCACGAATACCTTTTCGCGTAAGTATTGAAGCATCGGTTTGCCTGCCGCTTTTTCAATCACGACGCCAGCAATCACGTAATTCGTGTTGCTGTATTGCCACCTGGTGCCGGGTTCAAAATCCAGCGGCTTGCGCGCCCACAGGTCCATGATCTTTTGCGCCGTCACCGTTTGCAGCATAAACGGCGGAACGTAATCTTGCGGCCAGTAATCCTGATAGCCGGATGTGTGCGACAGCAGCTGGCGAATAGTGACTTCGCCTGCGCGCGTCAGGTCGGGAATGAACTTGGCGACTTTGTCGTCAAGCGAAAGCTTGCCTTCTTCCTGCAACAGTAACAGAGCGGCTGCCGTGAACTGTTTGCTGATGGAACCGATGCTGTATCGCATTTGCGGCGATGCGGGCGTTTTGGATTCAATGCGCGCATCGCCATAAGCTTTGACATACACAATCTGGCTATCTTTCACGACCGCGACTGATGCGCTTGGAACGCCGGTTTTTGCCAGCGCTTCCATTGCGATTTTGTCTATCTTCTCTCGCAATTCAGGGGAAAGCTGAACCTGGGCAATTGCCGGAAATGTGGTGAAAGCTAGAGCCGCGACAATGGCTAGGAAACGAAATCGGAAGATCGAGGCAAAGCGTCGCATGGGATTCTCCTTGGAATATGGTGGCAGTAAAGCCGAGCGAAGATTGATCTTACTTGGAATTGGCTTCAGTCCAAAATAAAACCACCGCTCAGGCTTAATGTCACTTTCGCGACGTGCTGAGCGGCGACTGGGGGAAGCCAAATTGTCGTGAGGGTGAAAATGGGGACAGGATTTACAAGATTGATCAGGATTAAAATCAAAACTGTCCCACCCCCAAATTCATCCTGCTGAATCCCGTAAATCCTGTCTAAAAATCTAACCTTCCTGTTTAGTCCAATTTCCAGGGTTTGCGATATTGTCGCGTCAGCATCTGGCTGGCTTCTTTGTCGCCGATGAATTCTTCCTTGGTTCCGTCCCAGCGCAGCGAACGGTTCAGCCGCGTGGCGATATTGCCAAGATGGCACATTGTCGCGGTCAGATGACCTTCTTCGACATCGGCAGCGGGGCGCTGGCGGCTCTTGATGCAATCCAGGAAGTTGCGAATATGCAGCGCCTGCATTCCATTCGGATCGCCTTTCATTTGCATCGGTTCAACTTCTGGCTTGTCTTTCTTGCGCCAGGTTTCAGGCGTGATGGTGAATCCGTCGCGCATGATGTTGAGCGTGCCTTTGGTTCCGTGGAAGACCAGATATTCATCGCGTGTGCGATTCACTTCACGGCCGGTCCAGGAAACAACCGCATTCGGGAAGTTGTACAGCACTTCCTGCAAATCGGGCGTTTGGCCACCGTCTTTGATTTCGTAGCGGCCTCCAAATGCGGCAACTGCCGAAGGCGACCGCTCGCCCAAAGCCCAACGCGCAATGTCCAGATTGTGCGCGCCCCAGTTGGTCATTTGTCCGCCGGAATAATCCCAGAACCAGCGGAAGTTGTAATGACAGCGGAACGGATCGTAAGCCACATACGGCGCAGGTCCCAGCCACATATCCCAATTCAGGTCTTTCGGACATTCTTTGCTTGGACCAAGGATTTCTTCGGGCTTGAAACCGGGCATGGCGTTGCGCGTATAGCCCGCCGTGATTTTGTGAACGTTTCCGATGCCGCCTTCACGAATCAGTTTTACTGCTGCCTGGTAATGCAGCCCAGAGCGTTGCTGGCTGCCAGTTTGTACCACGCGATTGTATTTGCGCGCAGCTTCGACCATGCGACGGCCTTCGTGGATGGTCAGGCTCAAGGGTTTTTCGCAGTACACGTCCTTGCCAGCTTGGCATGCCGCGATAGTGTTCAATGCGTGCCAATGATCCGGCGTTCCGATCAGCACAGCGTCCACTTCTTTAAGCTCCAGCAATTTGCGGAAATCACCGAAGGTTTGCATTTTGTTGGTTGTGGCCGCGACGGCTTTGGCCAGGTACGGTCCATACACGTCGCAAGCCGCCACAGGATTCACGTCGGGCTGTTTCAGAAACCGTCCCCAAACGTCCCTGCCGCGGTCACCGCAACCGATGATGCCCAGGTTGACGCGGTCATTCGCGCCTAGAATTCGCATCCGGCTGAGCGCAGCGCCTGCGCTTGCCGCAATTGTCGTTTTCGCAAAATCTCTTCTTCCAATGTTTTTCATATCCCAGTTCTCCAAACTATGTTGATTTATTTCTTGGGGGTAACTTTTCCGGAAATCCATTTTGCCTGCCAAACAGGATAATCCTTGCTCAGCAATTCGGCAGGCGACTCGACATACCAGCGGTATCCGGCCCGCCGTTCGTGTTCAATTTCAGCCAAGCTATATTTGATCACGCCGTCGCGTCCGCAAAAAATCGGGCGATTGGTGCCAATTTCATAAAACCTTGCCCACAGCGGCGAAGCCGTCGCGTCCGGCACAACAACGCGATCGTAACCGCCGGGCAGGGAAGCGTCAGGTTTGTTGACGTATCGAATGCCCGTGAGCTTGGCCTGATTGAACCAGGCGATGGCGGATTGAACGGCTTCGATGACGCGCGCGTCGGGTTTTTCAATGTCCATCAGAAAGCGAACAAGGCCTACGCTTTCGCTGCCGCTGAACGAAATTTTCTCGTAGCTGCGCGCCGGAGCAGGCTGAAATGTCGTTTCATCATGCTGAGCGCACCAGACCGTTCGTTTGCCATCAACCACGATTTGCGTTTTCAGAATGCAGGCGATGCCTTTCTGTACTGCTAGTCCGGCTTTGGCGCGGCGGGCTTCGTCAACGAAGGCGTAAGCCGTATTCTTCCGGGAAATGTCGCGCAGCAAGCTCAACAGGCCCGCCATCGCGTCGTCGTTGAAGGTGATGTGTTTTTGATAGCCGCTGGGATAGGGGAAAAACTGCGGCCAGCCGCCGTTTTCGTATTGCGCCTTAAAGATGTAATCCAGCCCTTTCAGGAAGGCTGCTTTGAAGCGCGAACGATCTGCCTCGGCTTTTGTCGCATTGATGACTTTGGCCAGATAGGTCATCTGCGAATGCGTTGCGCCGTTGTCGAAGGTTGAATCGGTTTGCCGCTTTTCTTTCAGCAGTGCGGCGGTTTGCTGTTCACTCAGCACGATGGCCATATCCGTGTTTTTTGGCCAGCCGCCCGTATCGCGTTGATAAAGCAGCAAGTTGTTGGCAACGCGAAGCGCGTCTTCGCTGCCGTACCAATCTAGTTTCTGGTTCTGCGCGCTGTTCCAGGTCAAGCGAAGTTTGGATGAAATCTGATCCGAAACTTGCAGTATCGTTCCGTGCCGAAGGCCTTGCGGAAGTTCAATCTTGTCGCTGACGACTTCCCAGGTTTTCAGATCGCTGGATTTGACCGCGCCGTATTTGTGGTCGCGATACATGTCGTAATACACCAGCCACTCGCCGTTGATGTTTACTGTCGTCGGACCTTCAACCCAATCAATCGTGAACGGAGCGGAAGCTTCGCTGTAAGGCCCGGCGGCTTTGTCGCTGACGGCGATGCGCAAGTTTTTCTTCACCGGATTCTGAGTTTCGTCTTTCAGAATCATGACGAACTTCGCGCCGTGCCTGACGATGGTCGCGTCAATGACGTTGAAGCCTCCGTCGTAAAACAGCGCTGTCTTGCTGTACGTGACAAAGTCTTTTGTCGTCGTGAAGTAAATGCGATGGTTCAATCCATTGTTGCCGCTGGCTTCGGTCGCAGGGAATCGTCCGGGAATGGTCGTCGCCCAGAAGATCAAATACTGCTTGTTCGCTTCGTCGTAGAAAATTTCCGGCGCCCAGCAATTCATCGCCGTTGGTTCATGCGCCATTACGGGAATCGCCTTTTGCTCAGACCAGTGGATCAGGTCTTTGGAATGGGCAATGCCGATGTCCTGACCTCGCCAGCCCGTAGTCCAAACCAGATGAAATTCGCCATCCGGCCCTTGGATGATGCAAGGATCGCGCATCAATTTCTGGCTGCCGACGGTTGGCGTTAGGTAGGGTTTGTCGTCGTTCAGCGCTCGCCACTTCAACCCATCCCGGCTGAAGGCCAGGTGCAATCCGTCTTCGCCGTTGTTTTTGAAATAGGAAAAAAGATAGCCCGCGTCACCGGATGACGGCTGACGCGAGCTAGTGTGGGGTGTTGCGCCCGCTCCGAATGAAATCGGAAACGCAACCAGCAGGGAAATAAGTGCGGTTTGGAATCTGAATTTAGTCATTCAATCATTGAACTAGAAAGCGTGCGCCACTTGCCCGATTCCGTGAACAAATGGCGCACACTTTTGTTTGGTTTAGAACACGAACTTCACGGTCAACTGAATACGACGTGGGTAGTTCGCCTGGTTGCTGGCAATGATTTGCCCGAACGAAGCCTGCGTCACGTTGGTATTCGGTGCCGGAAGCAGCACATGGTTAAAGGCGTTGATAAATTCGCCGCGGAATTCAATGTTCTTGCCTTCCCAAATTTGCGTCTTTTTGATGACCGAAAGATCAATGTTGTTGATCGCGTCGGTGCGGACATTGCTGAGCCGCAGCGGGAAGGTGCGGACATTGCTGACGGGCTGCGAAGCCGCAGCCGTTACAAAGCCTGCGTTGGTGTTAAACCAACGATCAAGCGTGCGTTCACTGCCCGAAAGAGCAATATCATCAAAACTGCCCGTGAAGAAGATATTGCCGAATCCGATCGGAGCGCCGCCTTGATATTGGTAAACGCCTGCAACCTGCCAGCCGCTGATGGCATACGACGCGAATTTGTTGACGTTGCTCAACAGGCGACGGCCTTTGCCGAACGGTAATTCGTAAATGCCGTTTACTGCCCCACGATGCGTACGGTCGAAATCTGAAATCGCTTCAACCGGTCGCGGATCAGCCGCATTCAGGTACGTCGCCGCTTCCATGAATTTCGACCAGGTGTAGGTAACGCCCAGCGTATACCCTTTCGAAAATCGCTTGTTCAGATTCCCCTGCAGCGAGTGATACCACGAATACCCGTCGTTCGTCGTCGTGTTGATGTCGCCGAACTGCGGATAGGGGCGCAGCAGTTGCGAACGCGCAATGGTTGCCGAACGGAACGCTGCCGGAGCGCTGGCGGGCATTTGACCGGCAAACGGGTTGGTGACCAGCGCGCCCAGGAAATTGTTGGTGGTGTTGTCACGCGTCGTGCTGGTGCTCAGGTATTGATTGGGCAACGCATTGATGTTGCGCGTGATTTCAATGTGCGTTCCACGATTGCCGACATAAGCGGCTTCAGCGACCCAGCCACCGGGAAGTTCACGCTGCAGGCTCAATTCCCAGCGCTGGTTGTAAGGCGACAGCGGTTTTTCGTTGAAGAACGAAATGCCCTGGCCCAGGAAAGTTCGGATGCCTTCCGAAGCTCCGAGTGGCGCAGGCAAACCGTTTTTGTAGGTCTCAAATGGGTTGCTGAGTGTTTCAGTGAATGTCAGACCGTTGTTCAGCGTGACGTTCAAGGGAACGTTAGTGCTAAATCCGATTTGGTTCACGTCGCCGCGTCGTTGTCCCAGGAATCCGAAGAAAAGCCCGTACCCGCCACGCATAACGGTTTTATCTGACAACTTCAGGGCAAAGCCGAATCGCGGCATGTAGTTGTTTCTCGGCGTTTTGTACAAGCCTCTTGGCAAGCCGCCAACGCCCGCGAAGGTCAGACCGCCGCGCACAAAAAATTGATCCGGGTTGACGCCCTGCACGGGATTTCTGACCAGGTTCGCTTTCACTGCCGCTTCGATTGGCTGCGCGGTAATGAAATCGAAACCGCGAACGCTCTTGTTGTAACGTTCTGTCAATGCGCCTTCGACTTCGTAGCGCAGCCCCAGATTCAAGGTCAGCTTGGAATTCACCTTCCAGTCGTCGTGAACGAAAACGCCTGTCGTTGTTGACTGTTCGGCGTAATCCGCTGGAATCGCGATTGCTCCGCTGGTCGGCAAACCCAGCAGGAACGAAGCGAATGAAAAGCCCAGGTCGCTGGGGACGGCAGAATTATCCAACGGTCCGCGTGTCCAGTTCGATCCGAATACGAATTGACCGGTCTGGTTGTTACCGAAGAACTTATCCGTTTCGCGGTACGAGCGGAACTCCATGCCGTATTTCAGTGAGTGAGCGCCAAGAGAATGATTCAACGTGGAGTTGAACGAATGTGTATCCGTCGGTCGCAGTTCGCCGCCTACTGCCGTCCCTTGATAATTGTTGATGTCAAAGCGCGGGAAACGGCGAATGTCTTCCGGAATGATGTTGTTGTAGTACGAGGGGAAACCCAAGCTGGTCAAATCCATGCCACGATTTTCCGGGTTGGAATTGGTGCCACGGATAAAGCGGTTGTATCCGTAACGCGAGTTCAACACCAGCGTCGGCGAAATGGTCCAAACATGGTCGAATGCACCCTGGCGCGATTTGAACAGGAAGAATTCGCCGG
>CAZXHW010000127.1:0-12944 GCA_964639915.1 uncultured Heliomicrobium sp. | reverse complement strand
TCGGCGTAATGACGGTTGTCGCTGTCGCGGCTGTGATCGAAGGTTTTTTCCGTTACGTGGATCGCACGGTGACGGCGGATTTAGGCGCGAACACTGTATTGCTGGATAAATACGGCATTATCACCAGCTTTGAAGACTGGATTAACGCCAACCGCCGCAACAAGGATTTGACCCTGTCCGACGCTGACTACTTGCGCGAACGAATGACGCTGGCGCAATACGTTGGCGCGCAAAGCTTTTCAAACGCTGAGGTGCGCTCCGCCGATCAAAAGATGACCAATGTGAACATCAAGGGCAACACGCCCAATATGGTTAACATTGATTCGTCACAACCCGATCTGGGCCGGTACGTGAACGACGTTGACAACGAACGCCGCCGCAATGTGGCAATGATCGGCGTGGAAGTCGCCGACAAACTTTTCAATAGACGCGAAGTGGTGGGCCGTGAGCTTAAGATCAACGGGTTGCCGTTCGAAATTATCGGCGTAGCCAAAGAACGGGGTTCTTCCTTCGGCCAATCCCAAGATGATTTCGTCGTAATCCCGCTTTCCGCGCATCAAAAGCTGTTCGGCTCCCGCTCCAGCCTAACTATTTCGGTGAAAGGTTACGAAACTGCCAATTTGCAGGACGTGCAGGATCAGGTTCGCATGCTGATGCGCGCCCGCCACAGATTGAATTACAGCGACAAAGACACATTTGGGTTCGTGACGGCAGACGCAATCAATAACTTTGTTCAGGCGCTATTCGGCATCATCGCGGCTGTGGCATTGGGCGTAACTTCGATTTCGTTGGTGGTCGGTGGCATCGTCATCATGAACATTATGCTGGTGACCGTAACGGAACGAACCCGCGAAATCGGCATTCGCAAATCCCTGGGCGCTCGGCGTAAAGACATTTTGATGCAATTTCTGATTGAATCCACCACGCTTTCGCTGGTTGGAGGCTTGATTGGGTTGGGACTGGCTTACGGCATTTCCAAACTACTGGCGAAGTTTTCGCCGATTCCGGCGGAGCTTCCGATCTGGGCAGCGTTCCTGGCCATCGGAGTTTCCAGTGGAGTTGGCATCATCTTCGGCCTGTACCCGGCGTGGAAAGCGGCGAGGTTGGATCCCATTGTCGCGCTGAGAGCTGAGTAAAGTTCGAGGTCGCAACCATGGCGCAATCAGTAACAGAACCAAAAGCGAGCCGCCCAAACATGCCAAGTTATGGCTTGGCGGATGCCGCAAGCGGCCTGCTGCCGTGGAGTTGGGCGACCGAGCGATTGACCAATTCGCACAACTATTATCTGGCGACAACACGCACTGACGCTCATCCTCACGTTATGCCGATCTGGGGCGTGTGGATGGACAACGCGTTCTATTTCAGCACCGGACAGAAATCGCGCAAAGCCCGCAACTTGCAATCAAATCCGCATTGCGTCCTTTGCACGGAAAAACTGGAAGAGTCTTTGATTGTGGAAGGAATTGCCGAGGAAGTCCCGGTCGCATCAATTCCTGCGTCGGTTGCCGAGGCTTACCAAACAAAATACGCCTGGAAGCTTGATCCGGAGATGGGCCCAATTTACAAAATTCGCCCGACGATTGTTTTCGGCTTTGACGAAAGCGATTTCACAGGCAGCTCCACCCGATGGACATTCAACAACTAAGATTTTATTCGTATGATCAAACAGCAAGTTAAAGAGCTTTTTTCGCAGGCAATGGTGACGCTTTGGTCGCACAAGTTCCGGTCGTTTTTGACCGTTCTGGGTGTGGTCATTGGAACAGCGACGGTCATTGGAGTCGCTTCACTGGCCAGCGGACTGGAAGCTGGCTTCAAGGAACAAATCGAACAGTTCGGCACTAACGTCGCCTTTGTCAGCCGCCTTGGGGGCGGCCCACGCCATACGGAATTCACTGAAGAAGAGCGCCAGCGCAAACCAATCACGTTGGAAGATGCGGTCGCGCTAAGCCAGCTTCCCAGGGCATCTGCAGCTTCGCCGATTCTGCGCCCACCAGGAGGGCCTCCCACCGTCAAGTTCCACAACAACGAGATGAAAACTTCCCAGGTGCGCGGAGTTTGGGCGGCTTATGCTTATACACGCGAAGTGGCGATCACGAGCGGGCGCTTTTTCAATGACATCGAAGATCAGCACAGCGTGGAAGTCGCGATCATCGGGTACGACGTTGCCGAGCAGTTACTGTCAGGCTACGAACCGCTAGGCAAAGAAATTCAGGTGGGCAACAAAGTTTTCCGCGTCATCGGCGTGCTGGAAAAATCCAAAAATATCCTGGGTGGAGGCGGACCAAATGCCGATCAGATGATCCTGATTCCTTACAGCGTCATGCACGCGATGTATCCGATGCAAAACGATCACTTTGTCGCCATCGGCGCGCGGCAAGGCGAACTGGACTTGCTGGTTGACGATGCGCGCGAGTTGCTGCGCCGCCGCCGCAACGTGCCTTACGACAAACCGGACAGCTTTGAAATCAACACGCCAAGCGGCATTCAGGAAAGTTTCGGCAAGATGCTTTCGATGGTGGCGATGATTGTCATCCCGATTGTCAGCGTAGCCTTATTGGTTGGCGGCATCGGCGTAATGAACATCATGCTGGTCAGCGTGACAGAGCGCACCAAGGAAATCGGCGTTCGTCGCGCCATCGGCGCAACACGCAAAGACATCGTCTTTCAGTTCATGCTTGAAGCCTGCACCTTGACCGGCATCGGCGGCGTGATCGGAATCATTGTCGGCTTTCTGATCAGCAGCCTGCTGAAATTGTTCAAGTTCCCTTCGACTGTGCCGATGTTGTATGTCGGAATCGGCTTTAGCGTGTCGGTGGCGATTGGTTTGATCGCCGGAATTTATCCCGCGTTCAAAGCTTCGCGGCTGGACCCGATTGAAGCGCTGCGGTACGAATAATCAGATCATTTGTCCCGAAAGGGACTACGTGAAAATAGCCCAGCAATTCGTTGCTGGGTAGGCGTAACAAACAATAAAGTCCCGTAGGGACGACTGAATACGGAACCGAATTTCAGCCGCCCCTACGGGACTTCGGCAATTCAAACCATCGCTTCCCGGCGATGAATCGCCGCGCTACTCTCGATCGTCCCTTGCGGGACGAAACCGCGTAAACAGCTCAGCCCAGCTACAACATAAATCCCAAATCGCGCACCGCGAAGTTTGCAAGTTCCGGAAACAATGAATTCAACTGCGAATCCGGCGCGCCGAACCATTTGGCCAACGTCGCGCCATACTGCGCCAGAGAAGTCGTTGGCAACAAAATGCCTCGGGCATCAGCAAAGGCGTTCGGGTTATAAGCGGAATCGTTTGCATTGAAGATCGGGAACTGACCGTAGACCTGCTGGCCGCTGACGGCTCCGCCCGCCACCAAATAATGGCTGCCCCAACCGTGATCAGTACCGGTCCCGCTCGGTTGCAGAGAGCGCCCGAAATCCGACAACGTAAAGGTCGTTACCTGCCCTGAAACTCCCATCGCCACGGTTGAATCGTAAAACGCCTTCATCGCCTTGCTGACCTGTTGCAGCAAATCCCATTGCTGATAATCCTGTCCGCTGTGCGTATCGAACCCGCTTAATCCGGCAAAAAAGACCTGGCGGCCAACACCGGTTTGCGCGCGAACATTGATCAGTTGTGCAATGGCGCTGAGCTGTTTGCCCAGCGGCGTATTAGCAACTGTCGGGTCAAAACCGGTGTTCCCTCCTCCTGCAGCACTTTTCAAAATGGTGTTGAGTTGCCATGTATCGCTTAGCACTTTGTCCGCAGCCACAACCAGCCGATTACTGTTTCCCAACGCCATGATCTGTTTTTGCGCGTTGATACGAGAGTTGACCGCGGCTTGCGGCCAGCCATTGCTCATCGCGTATTGATCCAGACTATTGCCCGGTTGCAGATTGGTCGCCGGAACGCTCAAGCCCGCGCAAAACAGCGCCGATCCGTTCATCGAGATCGAAGCTGGAAAGGTGGAACTTGCATTGTTCGGCTGCGCCAGATCAGCGATTCGCCCTCCCCAACCGCTGCTGGCTGAAGAGCTGGGAACTCCTGCCTGCATCTGCACAATCTGGTCGGAGTGAGAAAACAACTGCGTCGGTAGTGGAACCGCGTTTTGCTGGTACTGCTGTTTGGTTGTCGGTTGATTCAACAAGCCTGTGTTGGCAACGACGGCCAACTTGCCCTGCCCGAACAACTGCTGCAATTCGACCATACCGTAATTCAGCGCGTACTGCCTGCCGCTGACTGTCGTCACTGGCAGCAGCTTGTTTCCGCTGAGCGCCAGACCGCCGCGAGCACTCGCATACGCTGGATACTCGCTGGCAGTCATCGGAATCACCGTGTTATGCCCATCGTTGCCGCCAAACAGGAAGATGCAAACCAGAGCTTTGTAATCCTGCATGCCAGCCGCTTCGGCCAGATTGAATTGTCCAAGCGCAGTCAGAAAGCCTGCGCTTCCCGTCAGCTTCAAAAAATTACGTCGTGAAAAATTCTGTGTCTTCATTGATTCCTCCCCTTAGCGCACCACCATATACTCGCTGGACATGGCCGTGATGTAGAGCACGGTCAACGCACGCATCTTGGCATCGGCTCCGGCAGCGGCTTGCTCCTGCAACGCTGTCGTCAAGCTTTGCCTCATCCCGGCGGACATGCGCCCATACAAGAGCAGGTTATCTACCGCGTTGATGCAGGCTGCATGATTGCTGCCCAGATTGAATAGCCACTGCAAATCCCAAATTCCCGTCTGGTAGTAATTCATATAGTTCCAGAGGAAATTGCCGCTGTTGACCATTTCGCCCGGCCCATGAATCTGAAACTCAGGGCCGAACAACGGCGGCGATTGTTTAGGAATGCGGAAGCTTGGCGAGTAATGCCCAAAGACAGAAGGCGACTGCATAAAGCTTTCGGCCATGTTGTCGTACACGTAGGTGATCTGGTTCGGCTGCGAAATCGTGCCGCCCAAAACGCGAAACAGCGCCAAATGATGTTGCAAGGGTGTGCGAAGCCTGCCGAAATCCGCAGGTGGATTGTCGTTGCGTGCTTCCGGGTCAAGCAGGATGGCGCGAATGACGGCTTTCAAATCGCCACGAACTCCAACACCGTTGTTGTTAAACACGGCGCTGATGCGCGCAACGTAAGCCGATGACGGATTGCTGGTCACCAGTGCTTTAATCAGTCGCGAGCAAATGAACGGCGCAACGTTTGGATGATTGAAAATGATATTGATCGCATCATCCACGTCTTTTTGCATCGTCTGGTTAGCGGGAAGTGTCTGCCCCAGAAAGGTTTTCGACGACGTGTCGTGATACGCAGGCAGCGGAACCATCTGACCCGGATAATAGTTCGGGTTCGGAGATTGCGGCGGTCCGTTTTGCGTGTTGTACGTCCAGCCAGTCAGCGCCAACGCCAGTTGTCGAATATCCGTCTGGCTGTATGTCGGAATCGGTTTGTTGGTGGCATCCAGCACGTTCGATCCGTCCGGGTTGAGCAGATACAAACCGATGCTGAACAACTGCATCACTTCGCGCGGATAGTTTTCGTTTGCGCCACCGTTCGACCCTGGCTTGGTGCTGTTGACCATATCCAGGTATTTGCCCATCGTTGCGTCCAGCGTGATTTCCTTCAGCAAGGTTTTGTAATTGCCAAACGCATTGCGGCTGAGGATTTGCAGCCACGGCGCAATTTCGTTCGCGTAATTGTTCTTGTTGCGCGAAATAACGACGATTTCGCTTAACGCGTAAATCACACGCTGCCGCAACTGATCCTGCCCCGTCAGCAAGTTGCTGTAAAACTGGCTGGTCAGCTCAGAGTTCTGTTGTGCGGTGAAATTCGGCAGCGGAGATTCCGGCGTGCTGAATTGCTCATCCAGAAAAGCCGGAATGCCAATTTGTTTGACGTGCGCCGTCAACTGCGCCGTCGGACCAAACGTGGATTGTTCCAGCAACCTGCCAACCGTGATTGCCGAAGCGTCAATGATCGAAACACTGGCATTCGCTTTCTTGGTGCCATCAGCCTGACTGACGGCGGTGACAGTGATGGCTCCCGCCGGAATCGCTGCCGGTGCGGTGTACAACCCCGAAGCCGAGATTGTGCCGAACGTCGAGTTTCCGCCTGTTGTGTTGTTCACCTGCCAGATCACAGCCGTGTTGGCGGTTCCAGTTACTGAAGCCGTGAATTGCTGTGTCGCCAGAACCGCCAACGAAGCCGAGCTTGGCGAAATGCTGACTGTAATTGCTGGCGCAGTGATCGTGACAGTCGCGCTGGCAGATTTTGTTGCATCAGCCTGACTGACTGCCCGAACAGTAACGGAACTTGCTGGCACGGCGGCAGGTGCCGTGTACAAACCGCTGCTGTTGATCGTGCCGGTCGTTGCGCTGCCGCCCGTCACGCTATTGACTTGCCAAGTCACGGCCGTGTTCGCCGCTCCTGTCACGGAAGCCGCGAACTGCTGTGTGGCATTGGTAAGCAGCGAAGCCGAACTTGGCGAAATGCTGACGGCGATTGTATTTGCTGGTGGAGCAATCGTTACCGTCGTGCTGCCGGATTTTGTTGAATCGGCTTGGCTGACGGCTCTGACGATTACGAAGCTCGCTGGCACTGCGGCGGGCGCAGTAAACAATCCCGTGTTGGTGATAGTTCCAGTAGCCGCATTGCCACCTGTGACGTTGTTGACCTGCCAAGTGACGGCGGTGTTCGCGGTGCCGCTGACGGTCGCGATTAATTGCCTCGTTGTGTTGACCTGAACTGTTGGCGAAACCGGAGAAATCGAGACGCTAATGGTTTGAGCCCCACTGACGGTGACGGTTGCCGTGGCGGACCGTTCACTGTTCACAGCCGAGACAGCTCGAATCGTCACCGGACTGGCTGGCGCGACATTCGGCGCAGTGTACAAACCGCTAGAAGTAATCGTACCGTTCGCGCTGCCTCCATTGACATACCAATAAACCTGTTTGTTCGAAGTGGCCGAAACAATCGCCGTGAATTGTTGCTTGGCTCCCGGAGCCACTGTCGCTGTCGCCGGGGTAATGGAAACCGTGATTCCCTGCCCCCATTCCAACAATCTCGGCGAAGAAGTAACACCTGGCGAGCCTGGATTGGTAACGGTCAAATTTCCGCTTCCTGAATCTGTGAAGTTACTTACAACCCTCAATTGAGTGGATGAAAGAAACGTTGTCGGCATCGCCACACCTTCCAGCCTGACGACTGCGCCACTAAAGAAATTTGTTCCATTCACAATGAATGTCGTGTTTCCGAGCGGAACAATGCGTGGAGAGAACCACTGTACTGAAGGTGCGGTCTGTACCGCATTTGCAGATGTGCTTGGTTGGAGGAGAGAAAAACTGAAGAGTGCCAACAACAACATCGCCGACAGCCGTCTCCTCATAAACGGTGCTGAATATGAATTCATATCGCCTTTCCTTTATCCGTTGGCAGGCTTGAGTAAGCCCGTATGTGAGTGTCACTACGCAAGCGCAAAGCTCACGCCTGACTGCGCGAAGCGCAGCCTGTGCAAACAGGGGTAGTTGCCAGTTCCACCACTACTGAGGCGAAGAGTAGGTTGGTGATACTGATGGAGGATCAGTTGTAATAGGAAGCGCAGGATCTCGGCGAGGCGAATTGCAGACGCGGGTTTATGCACCAGTTTGAGGAAAACGTCCGCAGTGCCGAATCAAGTTTCTTCCGAAGAGGGATGCTGTATTTATTAAGTCTGCGACGGGGAGCAAGACTGAGATGTGTGAATTGTTTTCCAAATCTCGGACTGGAAAATAGCAAGTCCCTTTATTTCTGGCAAGGACTTTTTCCAAACACGCACACCACATCGCCTGCGCATCAGTTGACACACTTGGCACGCTACGTTACTTTTCCAAACTTCAAGCAGAGCGGCGTTTTTAGCCGCGTCACTGCCTTGAGGACCAACCCAATCACAATCCATCAGGAGAAGAAAAATGGCTATCAAAGTAGGTATTAATGGCTTTGGCCGCATCGGGCGTAATGTGCTGCGAACGGCGCTGGGAGACAAAGATTTCGATATTGTGGCAGTCAACGATCTGACCGACACAAAAACGCTGGCGCACTTGCTGAAATACGATTCAATCCTTGGCAACCTGGAACAGGAAATCACCCACACGGAAAACACCATCACTGTCGCGGGTGACACTTTCCGCGTTTTTGCTGAAAAAGACCCGAAGCTGATTCCGTGGGAAGAAGTCGGCGCTGAAATCGTTGTCGAATCCACCGGTCGTTTCACCGATAGAGACAAGGCTGCCCTCCACCTGCGCGGTCCGGTCAAAAAAGTCATCATCAGCGCTCCGGCGAAAGGCGAAGATGTAACCATCGTTTTGGGCGTCAACGAAGGCGTTTATGACCCGGCGAAACATCACGTCATCTCGAACGCTTCTTGCACCACCAACTGTCTGGCTCCGGTTGCCAAAGTCATCAACGAGAAATTCGGCATCAAAAAAGCTCAGATGACCACGATCCATTCCTACACGAACGATCAGGTGATTCTGGACTTCCCGCACAAAGATTTGCGCCGCGCTCGCGCTGGTGCGCTTTCGATGATTCCGACTTCGACTGGTGCAGCCAAAGCTGTCGCGCTGGTTTTGCCGGAACTCAAAGGCAAATTTGACGGCATCTCCGTCCGCGTTCCCACGCCGAACGTTTCGGTCGTTGACGTCGTGATCGAACTTGGAAAAGACACGACCACAGAAGAAGTCAACAAAGCCCTGAGCGATGCCGCCAATGGCGAGCTGAAAGGCATTCTGGGTTATGAAACCGCGCCACTGGTTTCCACGGACTATCGTGGCAATTCCCACTCGTCCATCGTTGACGCCGAATACACCAAAGTTATCGGCGGTAATCTGTTGAAAATCCTGTCTTGGTACGACAACGAATGGGGTTATTCCTGCCGTGTCCGTGACTTGATCAAATTCATTGCAGCGAAAGGCTTGTAATCCAAGTCAGTACCGCAACCAGTAGGGAGCGGGTTATTTCAAAAGCCGCAGCGAGGTTTGAAACTCACGCTGCGGCTTTTGTCTTTAAGGTTTTAAACTGACCAATTTGACGCGAAAGGGCTTTCAACCATGAATCCACATCATTTGAATGTTTCTCGCCGCAGCTTCCTGGCTCTGGCCGGAGTTGGGATTTCAACCATTGGCCAAGCTGCAACTGTGTTTGAAAGTCTGACCGCGCGACAAGTCATAGAGCGCATTCAAAAACAGGTTGGCGTTCCGTGGCGCGCCGAAACCGTAGACACGTTCAAAATTGGCAACCCCGATACCATCGTCAAAGGCATCGCGACTTCGTTCAGCGCAACGCTGGATGTTTGCCAGCGAGCTCATGTGACAGGCAAGAATTTGATCATCGTTCACGAACCGACGTTCTATAACCACAACGACGAAACAACGAACTTGAACGGCGAAACTTATCAAACCAAGCGAACTTTCATTGAAAAGAATGGCTTGGTGGTTTGGCGTTTTCACGACCACTGGCATGCGCGCCGTCCGGACGGAATTCTGGCTGGCATGACTGAAGCGCTTGGCTGGGGAAAATACCAGTCGGCTGAACAAGCGCGACGGTTTGCGCTGCCCGCCACCACACTGGAAGGGTTGGCGAAAAGCATGCAGGATCGCTTGAAAGCGGGCGCGATACGCGTCATCGGCAATCCGCAGTTAGCAGTTCGAAACGTCGTTTTATCACCAGGTTTCAATAACTTTCCCGGCATTGCCAAAGCGCTTGATAGCCAGGATGTTGACGTGATCGTAATTGGTGAAACTCGTGAATGGGAAGCTGTCGAATACGCCCGCGACGCCGTCACCGCAGGCAAAAAGAAAGGTTTGATCATGCTCGGTCACGTCCCCTCGGAAGAGCACGGCATGGAAGAATGCGCCAAATGGCTGAAAACTTTTGTCCCGGAAGTTCCGATTCAATACCTGCCAGGCAACGACCCTTTCTGGCGGCCCAAACTGTAAGTTGCCGTTTTCAAAAAGGCTGCACTCCATCCTGGAGGCGGCCTTTTGGTTTTTGTTCGCGAAGTTGTCTTACAACCCTAAACGCCGGATCGCTGTTTCAATGAAGCAGGCTTCAGCCTGAAGATGCACCCTTCGCCCTCATGGTGCATAGTGGAGGAGGCCGCCAAAAAATGTTTTTGGATGGATCAAGTCGCCGCCAGTCGGCGGTAAACAAATCGCATAAAAGCTAAAGGAGAAGTATGCCCACAGAGATCAAGAAGCTTGCGGGAAAAGTTGCTGTCGTTACCGGAGGCTCAAAAGGAATCGGCGCTGCTATTGCAAAACGACTGGCTTCGGATGGCGCAGCGGTTGCGCTCACCTATGCCAGTTCGGCGCAAAAAGCGAATGAAGTTGTCAGCGCCATTGAAACAGAAGGCGGCAAGGCGTTAGCCATCCAAGCCGACAGCACAGACGCCGAAGCGGTCAAAAACGCCATTGCCGAAACTGTAAAAACCTTTGGCCGACTGGACATTCTGGTGAACAACGCGGGCATTGCCACGCTTGCCCCGATTGATCAGTTTTCGGTCGAAGATTTTGACCGGATCGTCGCGGTAAACATAAAAGGCGTTTTCATCGCGACGAAAGAAGCCTCACCCATCTTACTGAAGGCGGGCGGATCATCATGATTGGCAGCGTCAATAGTGATTCCATGCCCTTTGCCGGAGGTTCTGTTTACGCGCTGACCAAAGCCGCCGTTGCCGGATTCACGCGCGGATTGGCACGCGACCTTGGCCCGCGCGGCATTACAGTCAACAATATCCAGCCCGGTCCGGTGGACACAGAAATGAATCCAGCCGATGGTCCTTTTGCCGAGACCTTAAAAGGCTTGATGGCCCTTCCAAGATACGGACATGGAGACGAGATCGCGGGAATGGTCTCTTATTTGGCCAGCGAAGAAGCCGGTTTCATAACAGGTGCGAGCCTGAAGATTGACGGCGGTTTCGCAGCTTGATAACCCAAAGCCGTTACTGCTGAAAGTGCCGCTTTAGTGCCGCTAAAGCAACGGCGAAAACCATAAACAACAAATTATCAGGAGGGAAACTCATGACAGAACCCATTCGCATTTTAGGCATCGCGGGCAGTTTACGCCGCGAATCGTACAATCGTGCTGCCCTGCGCGCGGCCGCCGAGCTGGTGCCTGAAGGCGCAACGCTCGAAATTTTCGACCTTGATGACATTCCCATGTTTAATCAGGATGAAGACCAAAACCCGCCCGACAAAGTCGTCGAACTGAAGCGTCGGATACGCGAAGCAGACGCCGTTTTATTCGTGACACCTGAATACAACTACTCTGTGCCCGGCGTGCTAAAGAACGCGATTGACTGGGCATCGCGCCCTTATGGCGACAGCGCCTGGAACGGAAAACCGGCGGCGATTATGGGCGCATCCGTCGGAACACTGGGCACGGCGCGGGCGCAATATCACCTGCGCCAGATTATGGTGTTCCTGAACATGTTTCCCATCAACCAGCCGGAAGTGATGATTGGCAACGCCGCGAAGCGTTTCGATCAGGAAGGAAATCTGACGGATGACGCAACGAAAGAGTTCATTCGCCAACTGTTGCAAAACCTTGTTGCCTGGGCTCGGCGACTTGGGCAGGCTTAATACTAACGACAACCAGGAAGGAGGAATGAACGATGGAACCACGACTGGATTACGCCAAAATTGCGCCTGGCGCATCGCGGGCAATGTACGCGCTGCACAAATACGTTGAAGAAAGCGGCCTGGAACATTCGCTGTTGGAATTGATCAAGACGCGGGCTTCGCAAATCAACGGCTGCGCGTTCTGCATTGATATGCACACGCAAGATGCGCGGGCACGTGGTGAAACCGAACAGCGGCTGTATGCGCTAAGCGCCTGGCACGAAACTCCGTTTTTCACCGACCGGGAACGGGCGGCGCTGGCTTGGACGGAAGCTGTAACGCTGGTCGGCGAAACGCATGTGCCGGATGAGGTATATGCCCAGGCAAGCGCGCATTTCACCGAAGTGGAATTGGTCAACCTGACCATGGCCGTCATTGCGATTAACGGCTGGAACCGGCTGGCGATTTCTTTCCGCTCAGTGCCTGGGAGCTATAAATCTCCACACGCCACTGATAAAAAGTAATAAGCCCACAGCAAGGTCAGCCTTTATTTCAAAGGAAGGGATACAGGCTGACCGCTCGCCGCAGACCGTTTGGCGGCTTCGACGATTTGCATGACGTTGACGTTGAAATCACCAGCGACAACGCCTTCAACCGGTTTGTTGTTGCGAATGCAATCCACGAAATAACGAATGGGTTCTGACCGCGCGCCTTCCAGTGTTCCCAACTCCAAAGGCTTCTTCTCTGTTCCGATTACCAGTTCCAGCGTTTTCGGATATTTCATCGCCACGCTGCCCTTGTTGCCGAACACTTCCACGTCATAAAACGAACGCGGCAAATCCCACGAGCCTTCGGTGATGGCGACTTTGTTGTCGCCATACGACATCAGCACCGTCGCGTTCGTATTGGAAGGATAAACATCTTGCCGTGTGTGCGTCGTAATCGCGTAAACCGTTTTCGGCAAACCCAGATACCATAGCGCCCATTTCGCACCGTAGCAGGTGAAGTCAATCAGCGCGCCGCCGCCGCGCGATTCATCCTTCAGCCATTTCAGAAAGTACTTTTGCTTTATGCTGCCGGGTTCAAAATTGCCCGGACCGCCGTGCCCAATCACCGAACGTACGCGCCAGACCTTGCCGATGTCTCCGCGCATCGCGACATCATGCGCCGTGTAATTTTCCGGCCACCAGGCCATCTGGTAATTGACCATCAACTGAATGCCTGCCTGTTTGGCAACGGCCATCATCTGTCTGGCTTCGTCGTAAGTTGCCGACATCGGCTTTTCAAACATTACGTGAATCTTGCGCGCCGCACAGGCTTTCGTGACTTCCAGATGGCGATCATTTTCGACGAACGACCAGACA
>CAZXHW010000126.1:0-12963 GCA_964639915.1 uncultured Heliomicrobium sp. | reverse complement strand
AGCTGACCGTCACCGTCTGGCCTGCGCCAAGCGTTCCCGTCCAGCTAATGACATTTGCCAGTACAACTACGGCACCGGGCTGATTGGCCGTTGCTGTGTTCGGCAGGTACACCAGATTGGAAAGCGTCGCCGACACCGTCACCGAAGCCGAAGCTCCCGTGGTGTTGGTTGCCGAGAAGCTGCCGTTGACCTTGTTGCCAGGGCCGGAACACGCCAGCGGATCTGCCAAAGCAGCACCCAGGGTCAACCGATTGACGGTCACCGTGAAAGCGCAACTTGGTCCAGCCGTCGTCGAACAAGTCACCGTCGTTGTGCCAACGTTAAACGTTGACCCGGATGCCGGGGTGCAGGTTACTGTCCCGCAGCTTCCAGTAGTCGTCGGAACCGGATAGGTCACCGTTGCCGTTGTGCCGGAAGTCCAGGCCACCTGATTCGCCGGGCACGTGATTGTGCAAGGCGTCACCGTCACCGTGAAGGTGCAGATCGCATCAGGGGTAATCTGGCTGGTATCCGACGCTGTGCAGGTCACCGTCGTCGTTCCGAGCGGGAAGCTGGAACCTGAAGCCGGAACGCACGCCACCGTCACGCCAGGGCAGTTGTCACTGGCGGTTGGAGCCGGGTAAGTCACAACAGTCGGGCCGCTGCCGTTTGCTGTCACATTTGCCGGACAAGTGATTGTTGGTGCTTGCGTATCCTGCACCGTCACCGTAAAGCTGCAAGCGCCTCCGCCGGTTGCACTGGAACAAGACACCGTTGTTGTGCCAACGCTGAATGACGTACCGGAAGCAGGCGTGCAAGTCACCGTCCCGCAACCTGCTGTTGTCGTAGGTGCTGGGTAAGTCACTACCGCCGCACATGATCCAGCCGTATTCGGCACTGTGATGTTCGCAGGACATGTCAGCGTGCATACAGGCACTGTCGTACAGCAAACATAGGACGCGCGTGACATTTCCATCGTGAAACAGCCAATGGTGCCAACATCCTGGGCCGCCGTGTCTTGGACACGCAGCTTCCAGATTCCATTCGATGGTTTGCCGTTCATTGCCGATAACACCGACTCCGGACGAAACGTCCCGGCAAACGGAGCAGTGCCAACGCTAATCGCTGTCGCCGCTGCGTCGTCGAAAACCGTTGGCGTCCCCGAACAGTCGTTCGCTCCCGATCCATAGTTGTCACCGTTGCTTCCGCGGTTTGCCGCGAGAGGCACGATTGTGTTGTCAGGTGCGACAAGGCTGAGAACCAGATCGCCATCGAAGGTGTGGTTCAACCGGACGCGCACATTGATGTCCTGAACTACGCCTGTGTCAGCTACTGAAATGGGAATATCAACCGTGCCTTCGTCAATAATTGCTACTGCGATATTGCCGCTGCTGTAGGTGGCGGTGACTGGTGCGCCAAGAGCACCTAAGTTAAAGGTATAGGTCAGCGTTCCCAGGTTGGTTGCGCCATCCTGAAGTTGGAGCGAGGCAGTGATTGCGCCTCCGCAAGCCCCGTTGGCAGTGAACGTGAAGGTTCGGCAAACGCTAGGACCACCTGCGACTACGACACCATAATTCTGTGGACTACTTGGGCTGGTCACACCGCCCGTTGCAGCCAAAGTGCCAACCAGGTTTGCAGTATTTGCTGTCCCTGTGTTCTGCACACAGAAGCTAACGGTCACGGTTTCGCCCGGATCAATTGCTCCATTGGCCGGTTGGCAGCTTTCGGTGGTCAGGGTAGCGCCTGCCGACGCTATTACCGGAACAGGAGTTAGGCAGCAATTCACTGTTGCGGTGCCGCCGCCGGCGACGGTAACTGTTTGCGTGCAGCCTCCGCTATATCCAGGTGGTGGACTGACCATCACTGTGTAAGTTCCCGGAGCAACCGGGAATGAGAAATTACCCGAAGCATCGCTCTGACGGAAGAAACCGTCAGTCGTCATAATGACAACGGTGGCTAATGGCTGGCCCGTCGCACAGTTGGTTACCGTGCCATTGATCGTGCCTTTGGATTGCGCAGGAGCCGCAGCATCAACCTTGAAACTGCCGATGCGAGTGCGCCAATCCGCGCCAGCAGTAACTGCGTAGTATTCCTGTGTGTACCAGAAAGTTGTTTCATCAACCGGGTCAACGGATAACGCGCTGTAATCCCCCCAACGGTTAGAAGTCGAGGTTTGAACACCGCCGCCCGTGATGATTGTATTTTCGCCTTGCGCCAATTGACCGGCAGGATCACCCGCCAAACGGCCAGCGTACAAAATGGAAGTATTTAGTGTGGTGCTGGATGCGCTGAATCCAAGAGCAATGTTGCCCATATAATCCTGCGCTGCGCTGCCCATCCAGATGTTACGGCCAGTTGCGCCATTGCCTGCGCCCGGAGCGTAAGTGCCTTCGTTGTTGACTGTAACTGTGCCAGCCAAGGTTCCTGTGCGGCGCAATTCCGTCCAACGAATGCCGGTTTGATAAGTCGCAGCAGAGGTTGGATTCACGCCACTTACGTTGACCGTGAAGTTAAGCACGAACGATTGAACGCCTCCCGCCAACGTGCGGTACGTCAGACGGTGCAACAATCGGTCCGCAATGGAGTCCAGGTTGACTCCCCCGGCTGGCTGTTCAATGTCTCCGCGTCCACTGGGGTTGCGCGCGTCGAAGGCGGCAAGCGCCACATCCGGCCTGACTGTAAAGGTCGAATTGGCAGGAGTCGAAAAATCGGCATGAAATTCGTAAATGCGGACTGCGTCCAAAGGGTCGCCAAAATCGTCGGCGCGGAATTCCATAAACAGATTGGGCATTCCAATTGGCGGAGTCGCCACGCCGTCCAGGTCTGTCGGCAGCATGCCGCCTGCAGTCGGGTCAATCGGTTCGACGTCAAAGTAGATGAAGCTGGCATTCGGATCGCCTTGCAACATTTTCTTGCGGTCAAACGCGAAAGCGCCACCACCCAGGAAAGCTGTGCCCGCCTGATTGAACTGGTTGTCCGACATGTAATAGCCATCCGGCCAGACTCCGAAATGCGGATAGTCGTTAAACTTGTTGTTCGGCATTACGAAATCGTACAAATAGTACGTTCCGGTCGGGTCAGGCGAGGTCGAGATCGCGATCAATTGATGAGTATTGGGGTTGGCAACCGTGCAAAACTGGCTGATCAGCCAGCGGTCGGCCAGCGGATCGTACAACACGATCGGGTCGCCGTCGTTGGCATTTGCGCAGGCACCGGGAATACTTGCCCACAGGCTGCCAAGCGTAAGCACTCCCGTCAGCGCGGTGCCGGTCTTGCTGAAAACCCTCCACTGTGTGTTGACCGACTGAACATAATGATTCGGTCCGACATCGCCAACTGTGTCAGGCGGCAGAACTCGTCCGCCGAAAATGGGAATATTGCCGTCGCCATTCAGACCTTCAAAATTCTGAATCGGACCAGAAATGTTCAGGGTGTTCTGTCCCGGTTTGGCCACCGATTGAATTTTGGGGTCAAGGTCGCCAGGAGCATTCGGATTGGACGTTTTCACCGGAAACTCATTCTTTTTCCCGCGGACAATGTCTTTTCCGCTGACGAGATTCTGGCCAGGCTGAATGATTGAAGGAATATCTCTGACTGCGCGTGAAATGCCGAAAGCGACAGCTTTGCTGGAAATCGGAGCAGCTAACATGGAGGTTGCCCCGGTCAATTCGGTTCCGCCCAAAGCGCGATAGGCGTTCAAGGCCTGTTGGACTTCTTTGGAGTTTTCGGCATTGCGATTGGCTTTCAATTTTGCCATCGCCGCTTGCAAGGTGCTTTGCGCTTTATCCAGCGCGGCAGCACTCGCATCTGCCTGTCTTTGAGTGGTGAAGGCAAAAACCAGGGCACCGACCAAAACTGTCAGCGCCGCTAATTTCAGCCACAATCCTTTTCGTCCATTAAAGCGCGAAAGTTTGTGTGTGCGGTTGTGCAAGGTTGACATACAAGTTCCTCCTGACCCAATTCGGGGAATGCAGAGACCAAAGAGATTACGTGTTACACAGGGGAGGGTAAGAGTGAGCACGCGAGTCTCATTCGAGAGAGGGCTGATAACCACGCCGTCAGCCCGAAGACGAAATGTTAAAAAATGGTGAAAACGATTCGATCGTTACGAAATTGCTTTGACCTGACGATGATTGCTTTCAGTAATTCTGGCCAATGAGATTCAGGCCCTGGTTAAAGAAAGCATCCCGGTACAGCTTAGTTTTTGGAGTTGGTTTGAGTGATTTGTTAATGGGACATCGAAATAAGTCACTATTTGATGTCAGGAGCTTCTACAGAAATCAATTTTCCAAAAAATGAGGTGAAGCTTCCATTAACATTTGCAGTCTAAAGGGAGTGCCTGATTCCGTCAATGTTTGCAACAAATAAATTACGATTGATTGGTAGTACTAGGCTGGAAGTGAAAAAAAACCGGATTGATTATGCCCATATTTCGGCAATCAATCCGGTTTTTATTGGGTTGCTGAACCCTTAGCAGTTCGGCGGGAAAACAGGGAGGATATAGCTCATCCCAGTAGTTAGCGTCAGAACATGCAGATTATGTCCTTGGCTAAAGGCTCCTACCGAAGACGCGGGATTGGGATTGAAGTTGATCACCGCACCAGACAGGCCAATGGCTCCGGTTTGTTCATAGATTTTCAGCCAGCCGGTTCGACCCGCCGCGATAAAGCCATCAAAGCGAGGCGTTGTACGCGGGAAGTTGTTTGAAAGTGAACCGCGCAACTGACAGCTTCCATTTACTGAAAAGCTCACTGCATTTTCGGCATCGTTGTATAGGATTCCGAACAGTGTTCCGATCGTGGAAGTGCCAAGGCCAAGATTGCCGCCGATTCGATTGAGAATCAGCATTGTGTCGTTGCCGTCTGCACGTGACGCGATGTTGTCAACCGCCAGCGTTGCCGGAGCGCGGTTATAGCTCACGCCGTCGAAGTTCAATGACGTAATCACTGTATTGCCATCGCAAGGCGGCAAGCCTCCCGGAAGAGCCGAAAACGCCTGGGCTGCGAGATTGGCGGCGTGACCGGTGGTGAACTTCACGTACTCATCGCCAATCAGATAATTGAAATTGATCGGACAGCCAATGTTATTGGTCGCCACGGCCACGATGTAGCCTGTCGTTCCCGGATCAAGGTCATTGGCCAGGAAGCTGGCAGTCTGATTGGCGGTTAAGCAAATATAGCTGTCAGCCACCCCGCAATTTTCAGCAATGAAGAACAGATGCACATACGAAGGCAGCGCCATATGCGTGTTCGTGATGTTAATTCGCGTGTTCTGTGTATTGCCGCTGGTCGCTCCTGATGTGTAAACGTTATAAATCAGCACCGACCCAGCTTTTTGATCGCTGGTTTCTGCTGCTGATGGGAAAACACCACCCGGACCTGGCGCAGGACAATTGACCGTCGTCGTGATGATTAGAGGATTGGGCGTGGCTGGCACTCCACCCACTGTGGCCACACTCGAAGCCGTCAGGGTAGTGCCCGGCGCTACATCGCCCACTTGCGCCTGATATTGAACCGTTAGAGTTCCATTGGGGGGCATGTTGCCGCTAGCGCTCAAGCCGCCCGCCGTGACCGTGCAACTTGCGCCTGCCAGCGCGCCCGTCAGTGTGCAACTGCCCGGTATGCCGACAAAGTTGTTGAAGGCGGTTGTCAAAACAAAGGCTTGTTGGGCGGCCAGCGGATTGTTCAACTGAATTGTGCCAGCGATGACATTGCCAGGTCCTGTGCAGATTAACGGGTCGGTCAGATTGCCGCTTAAGGCCGCTGGCGTTGAGATTAGTGTATCGGTATCGGTCGCGCTGTTGTTGCCACCGGTCGGATCAGTAGTCCCGGCGGGCGGCGCCACTATCACAGTATTGACCAGATTGCCGCTCGGCGCTGCCGCGATAATCGCCGTCACAGTGTAAGTGATGCTTGATCCTGCAGGCAGGTTAATTGTGTCGCTGAAATTGGCAGCGGTGTTGGTCACGCCGTCGCAACCCGTTGCACCGCCGACCACTCCGCTGCACACCCACGTCCATTGCGTCACTTGTGTGGGTTTGTTGTCGGTGACTAACGCGCTGGTTACATTTGACGGTCCGGTGTTACTCACCACGATTGTGTAAGTCTGTGTGCCTCCCGGGGAGTAAATCGCAACGCCGTCGGTCTTGGTCACTGAGAGATCGGCCACCGGATTCGGTGTGTCCGTATCAGTTGCCGAGTTATTGCCCGGTGTCGGATCGGTTGTTCCGCCTGGCACCGCCACGCTAGCCGTGTTGACCAGGTTCCCGGTCGCAGAGCTTGAGGTCGTCGTCGTCACCGTATAGGTGATGCTCGAACCTGCGGGCAGATTGATTGTGTCGCTGAAGTTGGCAGCGGTGTTGGTCACGCCGTCGCAACCCGTCGCACCACCGGTCACTCCGCTGCACACCCACGTCCACTGCGCGACCTGCGTCGGCTTGTTGTCGGTCACTATCGCGCCAGTCGCAATTGACGGTCCGGCATTGCTGACTACGATCGTGTAAGTCAGTGTGCCGCCCGGCGTGTAGCTCGTCACACCGTCAGTTTTGGTGATCGCCAGATCAGCTCCAGGAGTGTTCGTGAGTGAGAAGTTGACGGAAGTCGCCCCCGCCGCGCTGGCCGCGACATTGTATGGACCGCCAAAGATCGCATTGGCCGTCACTGTGCCTGAAGTCGCCAGGCCACCTGTAATGGTCGCTGGGTTGCCCGCGATAGTTGCAGACGCCCCGCTGCCCGGAGGCGTGAAAGTGACTCGCCCGCCGTTGACCGGTTCGCTGTTTGCCGAAGTGACGGACACGCTCAATGGACTGGCGAAGTTTGTGTTGACGGGGGTGCTTTGATTGTTGCCGCTGCTGATAGCCAGCGCAAAGCCGCGCGATTCAAATGCGCCGATGTCCACGTTGCCGACGCGGGCGATGCCGCGTTGATCAGTGGCGGGCGCGCCGCTCGATGTGCCTGCGTTGATGGCGGGGCTGCCGGGCAGCAGCGCGATGGTTTGCGTCGTGCCGCCGTAATTCCCCAATGCGGCCAGCAAGGTATTCGCATTCGCGACGCCGACCTGATTGCCGTTCACGCCGTTCGTCAATCCACCCGTTCCCACGGCACCGATCAGATTATTGAAGGAGTTCGCCGTATCCACCGGCCCGGCGATGTTCGCATTGTTCCCGGAGTTATTTGCTACGATGGTGTTCTTCAGGACGGTACCGCTGTTGGCAAACAACGCGCCACCTGTTTGTCCGGATCCGGTGCCAGCCTGGTTGTTCGCAATCGTGCAGTTGGTCAGGGTCAATGTCACCCCGGTATGACTCTCGATGGCGGAGCTGTCGTGCGCCGATTGATTATTGCTGAACGTGCAGTTGGTCAGCGTGGTTGTGGGGCCGAAAATTTTCAATCCTCCCGCAAAATCGCTCGCAATATTGTTGCTGACCGTGCAACTGGTCATTGTCAGGATGTTGTCACTTTGAATTCCAGCACCTTGGGGTGAGGTATTGCCACTGATGGCGCAAGCCGTCAGGGTCAGAGTGCCAGCGTTATAAATGCCCCCGGCTTGCACCGGGTCATTGCCATTGGTAACGGAAAGGCCGCTGATGGAGACGATCTTGCCGCCGTTGATGGCGAAGATGCGGAAGGCGGCAACGGCATTGCGATGCACGTCGAGTTGATTGGCGCCGGGACCATTGATCGTCAGATTCGGATGATTGATCGCTGGCAGCGCCGTCGCCAGATTGATCGTGCCTGTAACGCTGAAGTTAATCGTCAGCGGTGTGCAGGCTGTGATCGCATTCGCCTCCATAATCGCCGCGCGCAACGTACAAGCGCCATTAGCAGCAGAGCAAATGCGGTCGCCCGGCGTCTGATCTGGCACGTCACTCAGATCGTTGACAGTGAAGCTGGTGGGGCAAGCCGGAATAATTGTCAGCGAATAGGCCTGCTGTCCCGTGCAAATGCCAAAGGCGGTCGCCGTGACTGTGAAACCGAACGTGCCGCTGGTGGTCGGTATGCCGCTTAATTCACCTGTCGAAGTGTTAAACGTCAGGCCCGGCGGGATGGCCGGCATCGGAATCGAATAGGTATAGCCGTTGCCTGCCGGAGCAGCCGTGAAGGTCTGGGTATACGATTGCCCAACGGTTGCGCCGGTCAATACGGTTGGCGAGCCGGATGACGGGCTGATGGTGATATTCGGGCAGTTAATCTGCAAAGTAACCGTGGCTTCGCCGAAGCAATTATTGGCGTCGGTGGCGCGAATGGTGACGTTGACTCCGACTGCCACTGTCGGCGTGCCGGAAAGGATTCCGCTCATCGAATTGAGCGTTAGGCCCGCTGGCAGGTTGTTGCTGCTGACACTCCAGGTAATCGTGCCGTTGCCGCCAGACTGGGTGAATTGTACCGGACTGTATGGTGAACCTGCCGTGCCGACTGGCAAGATAGTTGGATTTACGGTGATGGTTGGGCAATTAGCGGTCACAGTAGCTGTACCACTGTTGTTGCCCGTGTTTGGGTCAGAAGTCGTGGAAGCTACGGTTGCCGTATTCATTACAGTGCCTGGCGTTCCTACTTTCACAATTAGTGTGAAAACCCCACTGCCTGGTGCGAAAGAGGGGTTTGAACAAGAAACCGTACCGCTCGAACCTACTGATGGTGTGGTGCAACTCCATCCGCCTGGCGATGACAATGAAACAAAAGTGGTTCCAGCAGGTAAAGTGTCTGAGAGGGAGGCTGATGCCGCAGTGTCAGGCCCAGCGTTGGTTACAGTAATCGTGTAGGTCAGATTGGCGCCAACAGTGACGGGGCTGGGTGAAGCTGTTTTGGTCACTGACAGATCTGCGACCTGAAACAGGCCAACAAGCACAGGATCGTGATCCGAAGCGCGGTAAGGCGTGCCGGGCTGGAACACGACGCGTGGCGGCACCAGGGCAGAGCCGTCAGGTTTCTCTTCAAACGCGGCCTCACCGACATCTTTGGTTTCATCGTTGTAATCGAACAAATCCGACTCATCTGCATTAATGTGCCAAGCGTCGGCACCGGTGACTTGCGGTAGCAGCGCCGCGTTAGCGAAGCCGTAGTCGAGGTGTCCGAGCTGGCCATCAAAGAGATAAGAGTATGCGTTCGCACCTTGGAAGAGGGCCTCTAGGTCTGTGTACCCGCCTCCGATCAGAGCAGTGATCGGGTCTTCCTTGGCGTAGGCGTTGAAGTCGCCGAGGAGCAGGACATCCGGGTCGCCTGCAGCAGGGATGACCGTGCTGTTGATCCATGACATAAGGCGGTTGGCTTGCGCGGTCCGCGTGGCATTGGAGGCTCCGGCACCATCGCCGATATCAGCATCGCCCGGCAGTCCTGCACTCGAACCTTTGGACTTAAGATGGTTGATGATGACCGTGAAGCGTTTTCCGAACGCTGGATTGGTCGCGTCAACGACATCAAAGGTCTGGGCTGTCGGCGGGCGACTATGGATCGGATCGAGGTCAGAGAGCGGCGAACCGACTGGCGATACGACACCTGTGCGGTAGATCTGTTGCACGCGGATGGCGTCTGTGCCAAGCGTGCCGCCCGTGTTGACGAAGGCGTATGGGTGCGCACCGCCGCAGAGGGTATTGACGGCTCCAAGCAGGTCCGTGATGGAGGCGCTTGGCGTGGTGTTTTCCAATTCCGCAAACCCGTATATGTCGGCGTTCATGGTGCAAATGACAATCGAAGCCCGTTCGCGTTGCCGATTCAGTTCGGCGACGCTGTCAGCTCCGCGGCAGTCCTGCGTTCCAGAAGGGCCACAAGGGCCGGAATTGTCACTGGAAGTTGTGTCAATGGTGGTGAAGTAGTTGAGCAGATTCATGCCCGCTACCTTGATCGCTCCGCCGACGGACGGTGGTGTCGCTGGACGTGGATTGGCAACAGTGAAGGTCACTGGGTTGGCATTGGTGGGACGAATGCGCCACGCATCAGTGCCCGTCTGGCCCGCAAATGACCAATGCAAGACGCCTGTCAGATTATTGACCGTGTCGCCGCCTCGGAAAAAGTCTAGGCCCTGGGTGCCGATAGAAAGCCCGCCGTTCGCAACTGGATGAAAGATAAATTGACTGCCATCGAGTAAAGTTAGCGGCGCGTTTTGCACATTGTTCGTGTCGTCAAGAATTACCTTGCGCCTGTTAAGCCCGTCCAGGTGAGCCGCATATCCTGCGACGCTTGGCGTCGTGGTTTCGGTAAACTGGCGTGGCCTACCTCCTTCATACAATTCAATTTGTCCGTAACGGAAAAGCTCGAAATATTCCGAAACGGAAAGCGAATCCACAAATGTCACGAGCATTCCTTCGCGCGCTTCGTAAAAATCATTCACTACCCCGACGATGGGCAGATCAATTGTGGAAGGTGAGACCTGCGCCAGATTGTTGCCTGCATTTGTAATGACGACCGAGCCTGCTGTGCTCGCCGTAATCTCGGTCAGATTATTGAACTCCGATACTACCCCTGTCGCCTTTACGCGCTGACCTTCGGCGACGGCAGTTGGGCAACTGCTGCAAAAGATGAAAATTCCTTCCGAAGTCGCTGGGTCAGCGTCAAAATCGGCATTTTCCTCCTCAAGGAAGAACCCTTGCAGTTTGTTTGTTCCTTGGAAATTTGCGACGACGATTCCTTCTACTGTAACGGTAGAGCCCGGAATCGGCGTCGCAGCGCCGTTTCCTTGTACGTCGTGAATTTTGGCAATGTCGTCATTGACGATTGTACCTTGACCCTGTGTGTCAGTACCGATGGCATTCGTGATGTTGGTAAGGTTGACGAAGAAGGTTTCGTCCGTCTCTGGGGTGGTGTCGCCGTTAACAAGAACGTCAAAGGTGTACGTTGAACTGCCCGCCGGAATCGTCTGGCTGGTAAGTGATTTGGCTGTGTAATCGCCAGGCGCAACCGCAGAATTATTTGCTGTCGCGATGTCGAACGTGACGCCGCCCGCGCCTGCTGGCGCTGAAAGGCTTACAGTAAATGTAAACGTAGTCGTCCCGGCATTGCCTTCGTTTAGCGATACGTCATTGATGGTCAAATTGGGCGCGGCATCGTCGTTGACAATTGTTCCTTGTCCCTGCCCATCGGTTACTGTTGCGCCTGTCACATTGGTAATGTTGACGAAAAAGGTTTCGTTGGTTTCCGGCGTTATGTCTCCGTTGACCAGAACCGTGAATGAATACGTCGAGCTTCCGGCAGGAATCGTTTGGGCGGTGAGAGATTTTTGTGTGTAATCGCTCGGTTGCGTTGCCGTGCCATCAGCCGTAGCGATGTCGAATGTAACGCCGCCCGGACCTGCTGGAGCCGAGAGGCTAACCGTAAATGTGAAGCTGGTGGTGCCCGCGTTGCCCTCGTTCAAAGAGACGTCATTGATGGTGAGGTTGGGTAAGGCGATCCCGCCATTGGGCGTAACAGAAAGATCGTCAATGGCAAGCCCGTGATCGTTATTTGTATCATTTATGTCCTTCCAACGAAGCCAGATTTCCTGACCCGGGCTCACTGTAACGCTCACAGTAGCGGACAACGCCGTACGATTCGCTGCCGCATTTCCGTCAACGGCAGCCGCAGTTGATGTTCCTGGTTGAGGAGAAGTGAAATCTAGCGCGTCATGGTCAAGCCAGCCAGTTGTTGGTGTATTCGCATCGGTAATTGTCCCAGCGGCAGCGGCTTGGTATTGGAAATCAAGCTTTTGAGACGCAGGCGTGCATGGTGTTGGGGTGCAACCACCCTGACGCCACTGTTCTCCTGTGTAGCTAACAACCAGCGAGGTGATTGTCGCCCCCGTGTTATTCGTAAATTTGATGGCGTTGTAGATGTCTCCGGTGCCGCCGGAACCAACTGAACCTAACGCACGCTCGGTGGCAGTCCCAGTTCCCCAGCTATAAATGGCGCCAGTGTTAGATCCGCCTGCATCTGCGCGGTACGTTGTCGGATTGGTCGTCGTCGCTGTGAATTGTGAATACAAGCCGACAATCGTCGTGTCGTCTGTCCAGGTATTGGCCGTCCCGGTGGTCGCAAGCGAGTCAAAATTCTGTGTGTAAGGAACGCCCAGCGTTGTAAGGCTGACCGCAGGCGCGGCGGCCCATGTGGCAGCTATATGAATTCCACCGTAAAGCATCACGACGGCAACCGCCAACAGGCCGATCTGGCCGTAACGCGAAAGACTTTTGAAACGATTGAAAGCGGAGCGCGAATACGCAATTGGATTACGGAGATTCATTGAATAACGCATGAGCAATTCCTCAAGGGTGATTATGTGAGTCGGAAAAATCCTGCCACGACGCTACAAGCATGTGTCAGGTCAGCGAGCGTCGTGTGATGAAAACGAGTTGAAAAAACTCTGGGTCGAATGCGAGTTCTCAGATTTGACCGCCTGCCAGTTGTGAGTACACCGTGTGAGGAAAACTCGCCTAGGCAGTTTACGTTCTTACCCGTCGCTGCGTCCAGCGATGAAGTGTTATTTTCTTCGCAAATTTTCTTCAAACCTTCGGAAGCAAGGCTTGGCTTGAGCTTGTCGGAGACAGCACGTACAATGCCCGCCTTCACGAACAACACTTCAATAAAAATCATCGGAGGAATTTCAAATGGGTAGAGGTGATCAACGCAGCAAGCGTGGCAAGATCAGCAGAGGCACTTCGGGAAAAACTCGCAAGAATCCAAAGCAATTGGGCAAATCGAGAAAAGCCAAGAAGATTGCTGCCAAAGCGAACGCCTAAATTCAAACAGTTGCACAAAAACGTTGCGCTCTCGCTTTGTTGGCGGGAGCGCAACGTTTTTGTGCTTGTGGGCAAAAAAATCCCGCTGTTGAAGATCAACAGCGGGTTCTTACGGTAAGGAGAGAGAAACCTGTTTCAGCCTGTATGCGGCTATAAAATGTAGTGACCAGCAAAACTATTCCGGCTTTTTCCTTGGAGGATCATTTTTCTTTTCATCTCTTCGATCGTCTCTTCGATCATCCCGGCGCTCGTCTTTGCCTTTGTCTTTAGGCTGTTCTTTT